>NZ_WTKZ01000019.1:0-70530 GCF_011378805.1 Pseudoalteromonas sp. Z9A6 | reverse complement strand
ACCCTTTGGGCAGCGCCTGTTTGGCATTAATGCTACGTTATCGCCCATTAATGGGGAATAACCACACTATATAGGCTCTGCCTTGCCTAAATACCAAACAGACTGCTGCAAATTTAACCTTGAAAGATCAACAGACCCTTATTGTTTAATTAAATAATTACTGTTAGTTTAGTTTCAAATTTACGAGTAGTACTTTTAGATTGGCAAATGGATTTTATAAGCAAAAATAAATATACACTGTATGGAGTCGCTGCAATATTACTGTGGAGCTGCTTAGTGGCACTACTACGGGATATTTCTGAGTTGTTTAGCCCCATTGGTGGTGCTGCGGCTATGTATTCTGTCAGTGCAATATTTTTAATTTTGGTTATGGGAGCACCCAAGTTTAGTGGTTTTTCAAAACGTTACTTGGTAGTAGGTACTTTATTATTTGTAGCTTACGAAATTTGTTTGGCACTTTCTATTGGTATGGCAAATAGTCGTTATCAGGCGATGGAAATGGCGGTTATTAATTATTTATGGCCCACGCTAACAATATTACTCTCTATTATTATTGGTCGTAAAAAAGTAAGTTACTGGGTTTACCCAAGTATGATTATTGCTTTTTTAGGCGTTGCTTGGTGTATTACGGGCGATCAAGAAATGTCTCTCGATACGCTTGTTACTAACTTTGCAGATAATCCTGCTACTTATCTAATGGCATTAGCTGCTGCGTTTATATGGGCTATTTATTGCGTAGTAACGCAAAAACTGAGTAATGGTAAAAATGCTATTACGCTATTTTTTACTGTTACGGCAATGAGTTTGTGGGCGCAATATGGTTTTAGTAATGAAGCGCCATTAACGTTTTCGCTCAGCTCAAGCATAACGTTGCTATTAGCTGGTGTAGTCGTGGGGAGCGGTTATGCACTGTGGAATCAAGCTATTATTGGCGGTAACTTAATGCTTTTGGGAACGCTTTCGTACTTTACACCGGTGTTTTCTACTATTATTTCGGCGTTGTATTTATCTATTACGCTGAGTGCTTCGTTTTGGCAAGGGGTTGTACTGGTAACAGTGGGCTCGCTAATTTGCTACTTTGTAACGCGAGAAAAGCCTAAACGCACAGTAAACTAATCTACGTTAGTTAATGTTTTTATATTTTAAATCTAAATTTATAACTTTAATGAGGCGTGCAATACGCCTCATTAAGTTTTTCTTTATAATTTTGCAGGTATAACGGCATAGCTTACTGATTTATTTCTAACTTTTTTTGCACAATAATAAAATATTAATGCAAATACTGCAGCGCTAATATCAACAAAACCGCTTTGATAATATTTTAAAAAATCATCAGCTAATAAAGCCTGTATAAGTGTTGAAACCCCCATTCCAGCAGATAAAAGTGTAATACCCATTAAGCCCCAATAGCTAGCGTGGTGAGTTCCTTTAAAAAAGGTATAAGCAACAAAGGCAAAAAATACCAAATAGTAACTATAGAGATAGCTGTAATTTGCGTTACCCATATATTGGTTAGTCCATTTAGCTTGTAATAAAGTGGCAACCACTGCAATCATTGACCCTAAGCAAACACCAATTGTTAAATTTGCCATAAATCGTGTACTTCGTTTGTTGGCATCTTGTTTAAAGCGCTTGTCTAGCCATAATAAGTTACCAGAGTAAAATAAGAATGCGCCAAGTAGTCCCATAACAAAATACCCCCAACGTCCCCATTCACCTCCATAAGTACCAAAGTGAAGTGAAAAGAAACTTCCTACTATATTACCCCAAACACCATCATCTCCTTGCGGATAGCTTGAGTTAAGTACTTCTAATGTATAGGGGTGTAAGAATAAGTAGTCGGTATCAGGTCCGCGAACGACAGCGCTGTTATTACTCATTTTTAATGTTGCTGTCGGACTGTTTGTATTTAAACGACTAAATGAAATATGAATTGGCTCATAACCTGGAGCGTAGTTTTTTGCCGCTAGGAGCTGTTTATTTATGCTTGGTAAGTTTGCAATATGATAATTATGTGCTGCTGGGGCAGGTCGTTGAAAAAAGGATTTATCGCCATAAAATGCTGATAGACCATCATAAATTAGATCATGAAATGCAAATACCACCACAGTAAACGCTATAATTAAATGAAAAGGCAAACTGGCGATTCCAACTAAATTATGACTATCGAGCCAAAAGCGACTGGCACCTTTTTCTTTTCGAATCGCAAAAAAGGTTTTTACAAGCGTGGGTAGTAAAATAATTACGCCAGATACCAATGCTAAAAAGTACAGCGCAGATGCTATACCGAGTATATATACGCCTGATTGGTCGTGCCCAATTTCGCCTGCAAACCCTGCGGTTCGATGTAAGTAATCTATTAAATCTGCAAGTTTATTCTCACTTTGTTGCTGTATTACAAGATTATTTTGTTGGTTTAGATAGAGTACCTGTAATTGATTATCAAGTTTCATTCCGCGTTCTTTACCTTGGCTATACCAAGATAGTGGCGCTTGATTTGTTAATAAATCGAGAGAAAAACCATTACCCATTTGCTCAGGGTACTTAGCTATTGCTTGATCAACTAATGTTTGGTGATTGTTAGTTTGTGGTTTAGTCACTGGTGCACTGGCGGGGTTTGCCCACTGTGCTAATTCGTGTTTAAACATGGTTAAACTACCAGCATAAAAACCTATAAAAAGTACTAAACCTGCAATTATTCCTGTCCATGTATGCACGCCTTGGTAGGTACGCAAAATATCGGCTCTTACTCTCATAGCCAATTCCTTAAAATTATAAATAAACTATATAGCGTTATATTTAAGCCCCCAAGTGTCAGCCAAGCATTTTTTGCTGAACTAAACAGGTAGGTGAAGCTAAAAATAGTTAACCATAAAATGGGTATCATCCACATATTAAATTGCACTTTGTCGGGCGCATCTATGCCTCCCGCTCCGTACCATGCAAAAAAAGCAACGAGAATAAACGCTAGCGCTAGCCCTAAAAAACAACCAGCCAAACTTTTACCAAGCCAAGTTGGTTTTATTTTTTGCCTTTGTGCAGATGACATTATTTTACTTCCTTGTGTTTAATCAGGCTTACGAGCGGAATTATTATTAAAGCGAGCATTATCATTAAAATGATAAAAAATACGGCTGCCGCATTAGAAAAAGCATATAAGGCTAATGGTATTGCAATAACAAAAAGGATAAATGCGAGCTTGCGCCAACTTTTATTAATGGGTTTGCTTAGTAGCCGTTGGTGGCGGTTACTAAGATAAAACAGGGATGTAGCAGTAAATAAAATAAGAGAAAGGGTAAGTTGCAACATAAATTAAAATACTTGTTAATGATATTGCTATTCTAAATGATAATTAAACTCAATTGCAACAAGTGTATGTTTGTGCTATTTTTCCGAAAAATAAAACAACTATCCATAAAAGGAAATAACTGTGGTAGCTTCATTTAAGCTTAATAAACTTTCACTACTGATTACAAGCTCTTTGTTATTGGCTCAAAGCAATGCATTTGCTGATGAAACAAGTCGAGAATCAATAGATACAATTATTGTAACAGGCGAAAAAATCGAAAGGTCACTCAAAGATACGATTACATCGGTTGCAGTGGTAGATAAGTCACTATTAGAAAATGGACAACTAGGTTCGGTTTCAGAAGCTTTGGCAGAAATGGCAAATGTAGTGGTACTTACTGGAGCCGTGCCAGATATGCGCGGTGTGTCGGGTAATGGTGGTGCAACAGGTTTTAACTCATTTAGTGGAGGCTCTAAAGCAAGAGTATCAACGCTTGTTGATGGTGTAAGTCAGCCATTTGTAGCTGATTTAACCGGTGATACAGGTTTGTGGGATATAGATCAAATAGCGGTATACCGTGGACCGCAGTCAACTAGCAATGGTCGTAATAGCATTGGTGGTGCAGTTTATATGACAACCAAAGCACCAACACAAGATTTTGAAGGTGCTGTACGCGTTGGGTATAGAAATCAAGATAGTTACCTTGATACAGCCGCTGTTGTTTCGGGGGCTTTGATTGAAGATGTACTAGCATTTCGTTTGTCTACTCAATATGTATATGGTGAAACCTTTAGCAACCCAACGATACATGAAACCAATCCAACAGATAAAAACTTAAATCAGCTTAATACCAGTAGTACGCGTGCAAAATTACTGTATACCCCAACAACAGATTTAGCTGTACAGCTAACTTACTCTACCTACAGTGAAGAGGGTAATACAGGTCGTAAGTACTTTGAAGGTGATGAACCGTTTGATTATGTGCCTTTATTTCAGCGCGATATGGATACCCAGTCAGACACGACTCAGGTAAATATTGATTATAAAATAAATGATAACTTTTCGTTCGATATACTACTCGCATATATGGATTATGAATGGGGCTTTGAAGCATATGAGGCACTTGCCAGTGCGGAGTCTGATATTTCTATGGATGAAAAAAATATCACAATTGATAGTAAATTAAACTTTGGCTTAAATAGTGATTTTTATTCGGGCTTTGTAGGTATTGCTTATTTTGACCGTGAACAAGACTTTAAAAGCGTTGGTGCAACCAATTATTTTGGTGACGATAGTAGTGACTCTAAAGCAATTTATGGCGAAACAAGCTTTGAGTTAACAAATGAGCTTACGTTAACAGCGGGGCTGCGAGTTGAGTGTGAAGAACAACTTCGTAATTTTGATATGGCTTTTGGTGGCAGCAGATTAGTTGAGCAATTAGATAATTCTAATACGATAAAACTACCTACGGTAGCTGTTCAATATAAAGTAACTGACAACACTACCTTATCGGCAAGTGCTCGCCGTGGTTATAACGCTGGTGGTGGTGCCTTAGATTTTGCTGCACAAGAATATTATTACTACGAGCAAGAATCAGTAAATACCTATGAAGTAGGCTCGCGTAGCGTACTAAATAATGGTGATTTAAATATTAGTGCTAATATTTTTTACAATAACTTTAATGGTTATCAAGCCTTAAGCTCAAGTCGAAAAATCACTAATATTGACGATGCACATAGCTATGGCTTAGAGCTTGAAGCATATAGCATGTTAGATGATCAATGGCAGTTACATGCAGGGCTAGGTTTGTTAAAAACTAAAATAGATGAATCAGCGACTTATTCAGATGCAGTAGGTAACGAATTAAACTCAGCACCAGAGCTAACTGCAAGTTTAGGGTTATCGCATTGGTTTACAGATAGCTTAAAGTTAAATGTGAGCGCTAATTATGTAGACGATTACTATGGAGATTTAACTAATACAGAAGAGCGTGTTGCCGGAGGTTATACAATTACGCGTGCAACAATAAGCTATAACAGCGATCATTGGTTGGTGAGTGCTTTTATTAATAATGCATTAGATGAAGAAGCATTTACGTCAGTTGAACCTGCAAGTGGTCCCTACCCAACAGGTTATGTTGCGGTAGTGAATCCTCAAACGTTAGGTGCTTCAGTAACGTATCGTTTTTAACGTGCATTAATTAAATAATGAGGATGACTATTAAAATTAAGCAGTAAATTTTAATAAACAAAGTAGCCCTATTATTTTAGGGCTTTTTGTTGCGTGCAGATTATTTTGCATTATTTACCTGCGCTAGTAACTCTATAACTTTTTGTTGACCAAATGTTTGTGCAAATTGCTCGGCTGTTTGACCGGCTTTGTTTTGATGCGCGTTGTCGCAATCAAGTGATACGAGTGTTTTAGCTATACTAAATTCACCTCTAAAAATAGCGGCCATTAGCGCTGTGTTGCCACGGTTATCTTCTAGACAGGCATTAGCGCCTAAGTGTAAAAGTGTGTTGACCGTGTTTTTATTACCATGGTAAGTAGCAATCATTAACGCGGTGTAGCCTTTATTGTTGTAGCTGTCGATAGGAATACCAGCATCTACAAATTGCTCTATTACAGCGGTGTCGTTTGTACGTGCTGCGGCAAAGTAATAAGCAAATAAACTCTCGTATTGTGTTTTTGCAGAATGTTGGGTTTCAGATTGCGTACTGGGTGTTTGTGTATCTGATGTATTTTGAGCGTAAACGCTACTGGTAAAGCTTAGCAGTAGAGCGACTATAATTAATAAATTACGCATAACAATTGTCTCTTATAAAAGAGGAAGGGGTTTATTCCTTCCTCATGGTTGTGGTTTAAATAGCTATTTAGTTGGGACTAATTGCTTTTAACTAGTTGCTTATAAGTTAGCGGCTAGTTGTTTAACCATTTTAATATCGCCGTTTACAGCTTTAGTTAAGCGTGTACCGTACTCGCTATCAGCTTTGTAAAAGTGACTAAGCATTTTGTGTTTAACACTGCTGTTTTGCACTTTGCGTAAATCGCCTGCTAGGTTATTAATTAGGTTTGTACGTTCTTGCTTGCTAAAACCACGGTATAAAACACCTGCTTGCGCAAAGTTTTGCTGCTTTTTAATAGCGGCTTGTTGTACAAAACCTTTAAGCTCTGTATTACTTCTACGGGCAATTGGGTTTTCAGCTACGTTTTCTTGGCTTGGTTGATAGTTTACGTTGCTTTGAGTATTACCATAGTTCATTGCGCCGTCTTGGTTGTAGTTAACCACTTCAACTTTTGCACGGTTAATTGGCAACTGTTGATGGTTAGCACCAAGGCGATACATTTGCGTATCTGCGTATGAAAATACACGCCCTTGTAATAACTTATCTTCTGAGGGTTCAATACCCGCAATAATGTTAGACGGTGCCATTGCTACTTGTTCTGTTGACTGAAAAAAGTTAGTTGGCATGCGATTAAGCGTTAATGTACCTGCCTTCACTTCTTTTACACCTAACCACATTTTTGTTGCATCTAATGGGTTGTAATCAAAGTCGTCAAGCTGCGACGGATCAAGCGTTTTAATGTATAGATCCCATTCTGGGAAGTTACCTTTATTTACTTCGCTGTATAAATCACGCGTTAAATGTTGAAAGTCTTGGCCTTGAACTTCAGCGACTTCTTTTGCATTTAAATTCTCAATGCCTTGTTTACTTACCCAATGAAATTTAACGTACTTAACATCGCCCGATTTATTGATCATTTTATAAGAGTGTACACCCCAACCATCCATTTTACGTAAGCTTGCTGGTGTGCCGTAGTCGCTATAAACCCACGTTAACATGTGAGTAGAGCCTGGTTCGTATGAAAAAAAGTCAAAAACACGGTTAGGATCTTGAATGTTATCTACAGGTGATGGCTTTAATGAATGGATCATATCTGGAAATTTAATTGCATCACGAATAAAAAACACCGGTAAGTTAAGGCCCACTAAATCCCAGTTACCTTGATCGGTGTAAAATTTAATCGCAAAGCCACGTGGGTCGCGCAGTGTTTCTGGGCTACCTTTTGAATGAATTACCGATGAAAAACGTACAAAAACGCCAGTTTCTTTACCGGCCTCGGTAAAAGGTGCTGCCATGGTTAAATCATCTAAACTTTTTGATGCCACAAATACACCATGAGCACCCGTACCACGCGCATGTACCACACGCTCAGGAATACGTTCACGTGCAAAGCGTTGTAGTTTTTGAATTAGTTGTACGTCTTCTAATAACACACTGCCGCGTTCGCCAGCAGTAATTGAATTTTGGTTGTCGCCAACAGCTGCGCCGTTATCTTTAGTAAGAGCTGTTGCTGCGCTTGCCGGTAATGCCATTGCAAGTGCCAGTGCAGTTAGTGTTAATTTTGTTTTGTTTATTTGAGTATTCATTGTCGACCTCATCTATTTAAAAGTGCCGGCAGTGGTGCAGGCTGTTAATCTGTTAACGATAGTATTAACTTTATTAACTTCGGTAAAACTGATTAATTAGATTGATGTGATTTGTAAAACAGATGAAATGAATTTGCAGATACACTTTTTACATTAATGTAATTTTTTTACTACGACCTTAGTCACAATATGCTTTTATAAAATTTATTAAATACAAGGGTTTTTAGTTTTATCTGGCGGTATTTTCACCAAGCTGGTGCGTTTTATACTTACAGTGTGTTGACATATTCGCACAATAAAGGGAATATGCTCAGTATATGGGCTTATGCCCATTGTTGGGTTGTGCTAAAAAGTTGCACAATATTAATCGCGCTTAACTCGTTATGCTTAAATTAGCTAAATCAAACAGTTTGAATAAGGTGACAAGATGAATACTAATATTGAGCTAGTGATATTTGATTGTGATGGCGTTGTTATTGATAGCGAAATTTTAAGCGCACACGTACTCATTAATATGCTTGTTGAAAAAGGCGTTGAGATTGACCGCGCTTATGTACAGCAACACTTTTTAGGCTGCAACTTTAAAACAGTAAGCCAAAAAATAGCGGATGCATTTAATGTCACTCTTCCTGAAAGCTTTGAAGGTGACTACCGCGAGGCACTATTAAACGAATTTGAAACCGGACTAACCACGACTGATGATATAGAAGACGTACTTAACAATTTAGCTGTGCCTATTTGTATAGCTACTAGCAGCAGCCCAGCACGCACCGCAAAAGCGTTGAGCGTAGTGAGTTTAAGTAAGTACTTTAGCGATACGGTTTTTACCAGCAGCGAAGTTAAGCGTGGTAAACCAGCGCCTGATTTATTTTTACATGCAGCTAAGCGAATGGGTGTAAAGCCAGAGCATTGCTTAGTAATTGAAGACAGTAAAGCAGGCGTAAATGCAGGAATTGACGCCAATATGCAAGTACTGCATTACAGCGGTGGGCAACATATGCAAGGCTCTGTTAATCATGTACACAGTGCTTACCCAAATGTTGATCATTTAACGCATTGGCAAGATTTTTTTAGTGCATACCCTGCACTTAAAAAGCAGTAAACACGCAGCTTTTTAAATAAACAAAGTTTTTAACGTGATTTGTTCGCCTTACACACTGACAGGCAAGCAAACGCAAAATATAAATGTAGATGGTTTTGCTTTACTAAAAATAAAACAAAACATGGCAAAACATCATGCGTTTATAAGCCAAATTATAAAAGGCAAAGTATTTAGGTACTATACCAATCTGCTTGAATATGGGGGTTTATTTAACTCGTTAAATTATTCAAATAGTTATGCAGATTGGTATCAAATGCTTTGCTGTTAACAATAGGAAATACCATGGCAACGAGTCCACACACACAAACATTTAAAGATGTAAACGAAGAGCAACTTCCTGTTGCTAATAATAAGCTTCACGGCTGGAAGCATTTTGCAGGGCTATACGCCGGCGAACATGTTGCGGCTACTGAATTTGTTATTGGTGCAACGTTTGTTGCATTAGGCGCTTCAACCATCGATATTCTACTTGGTTTATTAATAGGTAACCTGTTAGCAATGTGTTCTTGGTGGCTGATTACTGCACCCATTGCAGTAGAAACCCGCTTAAGTTTATATAACTACTTAAACAAAATCGCTGGTAACTCAATGACCAAGCTCTATAACTGGGCTAACGTGGTTATTTTTAGTATTATATCGGCCGCTATGATCACGGTATCCTCCACCGCCGTGCGGTTTTTGTTTGATATACCTGCGCAACTTGATTGGTATCCAAATAGCTTTTGGTTTGTAGCCATTGTTTTAGCTGTTGGCTCTATTGTTGTATTTGTTGCGATGTATGGCTTTTCTACGGTTGCTGACTTTTCAAAGCTGTGTGCGCCGTGGCTATTTGTTATATTTATTGCAGGCTCGTTCGCGTTATTTCCTGAGCTTTCAAATCACGTATTAGGTTCTACCTCTTTAACTAGCTTTAGCGACTTTATGACCATAGGCGACTCCTCCATATGGACGGGCACCAATGCCGATGGTGAAAAGGGCATTGGCCTATTAGAAGTGATTGGCTTTGCATGGGCTGCTAACTCAATAACTCACTTTGGTTTAATCGACATGGCTATTTTTAGATTTGCTAAACGCAAAAGCTATGGTTTGTTTTCTGGTGTGGGCATGTTTTTTGGTCATTACTTAGCGTGGATCTCTGCCGGTATTATGGGCGCAGGTGTTGCGGTATTACTTAAAACAACTATTTCATCACTTGATCCGGGCGATGTTGCATACCATGCATTAGGTTGGACTGGTTTTGTTATTGTAATTATTGCCGGTTGGACTACAGCTAACGCAAACCTTTACCGTGCAGGCCTTGCAGCACAATCTATATTTGTTAATCAATCACGTGAACGCACAACCGCTATTGTAGGTGTTGTAACCGTAATTATTGCATGTTTCCCGTTTGTATTTTCTCAAATGCTTCCGCTACTTACTTACGCAGGCTTATTAGTTGTACCAGTAGGCGGCATTGTGTTTGCTGAGCATGTGTTATTTCCTAAAATTGGCCTAACACGTTACTGGGCTAAATATAAAAATATTACCCGCAGCGTACCGGCTATAGCATCTTGGGCGTTAGCACTTGTGTTTGGCTTTGGCTTAAACGCAATTGATGTAATGTCGTTTTACTACTTGTTTATTCCTACATGGATTTTCACCATTGTTGTTTACACGCTTTTAGCTAAAAAATACGGCGCTGGTGACGATTACACACAAGAAATTGCAGCAGAAAAGCAAGAGCAACGTGATATTAAAGAATATCAAGCAGCTGAGGCTAAAGACATTCCAAAGCCTGTAATTGACAGCTCTGTATTTACAAAAGTACTTAACGCGGTTTCTACGGTTTCACTGGTTATTATTTTTATATTTGCCAGCCAAGTGATGTTTTTCAGTGAAACTATGAGTATGTACAGCGCTAATAAATCGCAATTCGAAATAGCCTGTTTTATTTGTACTGTTATTTATTTTGTTACTGCGTACTGGTCATTAAAGCGCCATAAAGTACTCAATACAGCATCGTAATTACTTATCGTAATACAGTATCGTAATTTATATTTTATTTTTGTTTAGTAAGGTCGCACCATGACGCAACATCAACACACTGACGCTCTAGTTACAGGGCTAAACCAACAGAGCTTGGCTCAATTACCAAGCCATGTTGATACACCAACCTACGACCGTAGCGCAGTTAAAGCCGGTATTGTACATATTGGTGTGGGCGGTTTTCATCGTGCTCACCAAGCAGTGTATGTTAACGAGCTTTTAAAAACTCCGGGCTCTGAGCAATGGGGTATATGTGGTGTTGGCCTTTTAGAGGGTAACCGTGGTCTGCGTGATATTTTAAAGCAGCAAGATTACCTTTATACGCTTACTGTTAGACACCCAGACGGTAAAATAGATAACAAAGTAATTGGCTCAATGATCGACTTTTTGTTTGCTCCAGAGGACAAACAAGCGGTAATTAATAAGTTAGCGCACAGCGATACTAAAATTGTGTCGCTTACTATTACCGAAGGCGGCTACAACTTTAACCCTGCAACGGGCGAGTTTGACACCAGTAATCCAGATATTATTAACGACATTAATAACCCGAACGACCCAATTACAGCGTTTGGTTACATTACTGCTGCGTTAAAACTGCGTAAAGAGCAAGGCCTAGGCGCGTTTACAGTGCAGTCGTGCGATAACATTCAGCACAACGGTAACGTAACACGCAAAATGCTTTTAGCCTTTGCTACAGAGCAAGACAAAGACCTAAGTGAGTGGATTGAGCAAAACGTATCGTTTCCAAATGCGATGGTTGACCGTATTACTCCGGTATCTAAAAAGAGTGATATTGATTACGTGGTTGATGCATATGGTGTTAGCGACGAGTGGCCAATTACCTGTGAGTCGTTTACACAATGGGTAATAGAGGACACATTTAGTGACTCTCGTCCAAATTGGGATGTTGTTGGTGCTCAGTTTGTTACTGATGTAACGCCTTATGAAACCATGAAAATACGTTTACTTAATGCAGGGCATTCTGTACTTGGTTTATTAGGTTCAATCCATGGCTACGGCACTATTGACGAAACGGTATCGGATGAATTATTTGCCACATACCTACGTGCTTTTATGGATAAAGAAGTAACGCCAAATCTTGAACCACTTGAAGGCATTGACCTTGAAAGTTACAAAGATACGTTAATAGAGCGTTTTGCTAATCCTAATATTAAAGACAGCCTAGCGCGTATCTGTAGTGAAAGCTCAGCTAAACTGCCTAAGTTTTTAATTGCCACAATTAACGAAAACCTAGTACAAGGTCGAGATGTTTCACTGGCAACGCTTGTTATTGCTACTTGGTGTTTATACAGCGATAAAGGTTTAAGTGAAAACGGCGAGCAACTTGAAATTCAAGATGCGATGCACAAAGAGCTTAATTCTTACGCGCAAGAGACTCAAACTAGCCCGATTGCATTTTTAAAGTTAACGAGCTTGTTTGGTAAGCTTGAGCATAACGAAACGTTTACTGCTGAGTATAAAAAGTCGGTTGCTGCGTTGTATGCACCTAATAGTAAAATTAAAGCCATTATGCAGGCTGTACTTGATCAAAAGAGTAACTAATTATGAGCATTTTAATTAATCTTAAATCAGGCGAAAACGTAAGTGTTAGCTGTTTTGGCGAAGTACTGTGGGATTGTTTTGATTCAGGTAAACGCTTAGGTGGCGCGCCACTTAATATGTGTGTGCGTATTAACTCACTTGGCATTAAAGCCGACATGATCAGCGCTGTTGGTAACGACGAGTTAGGCGCTGAGTTACTAGGCGAAATTACTAGCAAAGGCGTAAGCTGCGAATACATTGCTATTAATAGTGACAAAAAAACTAGCACGGTTGAGGTAACGCTCGACAGTGGTGGCTCTGCAAGTTATGAAATAGTGGCAGATACTGCGTGGGATAATATAGCGCTTACCGATGAGTTACTTAGTAAAGTTAAAAGTAGCGATGTATTTGTATTTGGCAGCCTAATTGGGCGAAGCGAAGCGTCTTTAGCAACGTTAAATCAACTAGTTGATGTAGCAAACTTTAAGGTATTTGACGTAAATCTACGTGCACCGCATTACAAGCTAGAAACACTTGTAGATTTAATGAATAAAGCAGACTTTATTAAGTTAAACGATGAAGAGCTATACGAAATTGCAAAAGCGATGGGTTGTAAGTTTCATTCGCTTGAACAAAATTTAGCGTTTATAGCACAGCAAACAAATACCGATTACTTATGTGTAACCAAAGGCAGCCACGGTGCTTTATTAACAATCAAAGGCGAAAATTTTTATAATTCAGGTTATTTAATTAGCGTAATTGACACTGTTGGCGCAGGGGATTCGTTTTTAGGTTCGTTAATTTATCAGCTTTGTAGCAACGACGACGCGCAATATGCCGTTGACTTTGCATGTGCCGTTGGAGCAATGGTCGCCGAAAGTTCTGGTGCAACACCTACTTTAACGCATCAACAAATTAGTGAGTTTATGAACCCACTTTAAAAAACATTGTGTGTGAAAGCGGTTATACGTAAAAGTTTAACCGCTTTTTTTGTGCCTAAAATAAGACGCAGGCGATAAGTGAGTGTTAAGTGCGCAGGTTGCGTAAATAGTGGCTTATATTGATTATTGTATTAGCTAAACGTCTTATTGTTTGAGGGTTAAAGCTTTGTTATCGTTCGTCGATTATTCACGGATTGAAAAGGCGGGGCGACACACAATGCGCTCTATAACTAAAATACAAAAAGAGAAACGTGCTTTATGATCATCTTTTTTATCTGCCTCACTATTTTAATACTGGGCTATAAGTTTTACAGCCCATTTGTTGAAAAACAAGCCGGTTTGGATTCAACTGCTGACACACCACAAAAACGCTTTAGCGAAGGTGTTGATTACGTAGCTATTCACCCTGTACGAGCATTTTTAATTCAGTTTTTAAACATTGCTGGCGTAGGTCCAATATTTGGCCCAATTTTAGGTGCTTTATATGGACCCGTTGCACTAGTATGGATTGTACTTGGTAATGTTTTAGGTGGCGCTGTACACGACTTCTTCTCAGGTGTAATGAGTATAAAAGAAGACGGTAAAAGCCTACCAGAAATCGCAGGTCATTATTACAACGTCGTATTTAAAGGCTTTATGCTAGTATTTACTGCCATGCTACTGTTTTTTGTAGGTGTAGTATTTATTATGAGCCCTGCAGGTTTGCTAAGTAACCTTGATTTTTTTGAAGGTACAATACTGGCAAACAACACCTTTTGGGTACTTGCTATTTTAGCGTATTACTTTTTAGCGACCTTGCTACCAATTGATAAAATTATCACTAAGTTTTACCCAATTTTTGGTGCGCTAATGATTGTAATGACAGTGGCAATTGCTATTTCATTACTTATTAATGCGCCGCACTTACCGGTACCAAGTGACTTTTTAGCTTACTTTGAAGCTGACCACGCACATGACTTTTTAGAGCCAAACCCAGATGGACTACCAACATGGCCACTGTTATTTATAACAATTACCTGTGGTGCTATTAGTGGTTTTCACTCTACTCAAGCGCCTATTATTGCGCGTTGTTTAACTAACGAAAAATACGTACGTCCAGTTTATTACGGCGCTATGATGTGTGAAGGTATTGTAGGTTGTGTATGGGCACTTGCTGGTATTGCAGCGTTCCCAGATGGTTACGCGGGCTTAAAAGCATTGCTTGACCAAGGTGGTCCAGGCTTAGTTGTTAACCATGTAGCTAACAGTTACTTAGGCGTATTTGGCGGTATAATGGCAATTATTGCAGTAGCCGTATTCCCAATTACTTCTGGTGATACAGCGTTCCGCTCACTACGTTTAACAGTTGTTGATGCGTTTAATATTCCACAAAGTTTACGTAATCGCTTATTAGTGGCGGTGCCTATACTTGCTATAGCGTACTTTATGACTAAGCTCGATTTCTCATTAATTTGGCGCTACTTTGCATTTTCAAACATGCTGCTTTCTACAAGCGTATTATGGCTTGCTACTAAGTACTTGTTTGACCGTGGTACATTCCATTGGATTGCCAGTGTTCCTGCTGTTATAGCAACAGCGGTAACGGTTTCTTATATTGGCACTGCGACAATTGGTCTTAACTTATCAAGCGATTTAGGTAAACCTATTGGCGCTGTAGTAACAGTGATTGGCTTAATTGTTTTAGCTATTGTGCACTCTAAGCATAAAGTTAAACCAACAGCGGTTTAATAATCACATAAGTTATTTCAAGCATTAAAAAAGCGAGCTATTGATTATCAATAGCTCGCTTTTTTTGTGTACTAAATTTAGGTATTACTGAGTTGCAAGTTCAAAGTAACTATTATCATCGAGCGTTTTGCTTATCATCATAGCGCCCTCAAGCAGGCTCACTGTTTGAATAGCTGCTTGAGCGGGGTTAGGCTCACCATTAGTTAAGTGTGCAGCGCTAAGCCATGTTAGGTTTTGATTAAAAAAGCGTTTTACTTCAAGGCGTACTTTATCTGGAAGGCTATCGCTTTCGGCTCCTAGTAAACCACATAAACACATTTTTTTATCGGTTACTAATGCACGTCTAAAAAGCTGTGTGTACACATCAATAGGATTTTTACCGTTTGCTTTAAGTTCGTTTGGCTCGCCTAAAGCTGCTAAAAAAGAATCAGTATATTGATGAGCAAGCTCTGCACCTAAATCGGCCTTAGTCGGAAAGTGATAGTGCACACTGGCGCTTTTAATGCCGACTTCGCAGGCTAGCTCTCTAAAACTAAAATTACTGTACCCGCCAAGTCGCACCTTGTTTTCAGCGGCTTTTAATAAAGCTTCTTTTTTACTCATTTTTAATATTTCCTATCTGCAGTAATACCAGTTTTTTTAAAAACATGATCATTGTATCGCATTAAATAACTCACTAACTGCGTTAAAAATTATTCATACAGAACAACTGCATGTCATGATTTTCGCCTTGTTATTGCGCTATTTTCTTAGCGCAACAATAGAACACTTATTTAATGCAATTGGTACAGCAAAATTATCGACCAGTAGGTAGTTATTTACAAGTGTTTTTACTTTTAAGCAACTCCCTAATTTTATTATGAATTAAGTTAAATCCCATAAATCAGAAAAATTTAAACGTTGACTTAAATTTAGTTTAATATTATAAATTACCTATCAGTAGGTAGGTAGCTGCCATTAACTCACTTTTAAACAATAAAGATAGAGATTGCTATGAAAATTTATGATGTAGAAAACTTTCCAAATCCACTTCGCGTTCGTATCGCTTTAGCTGAAAAAAATGCCACTTCAAATGTTGAGTTTGTACCTGTTGATTTATTAAATGGTGAACACAGAACAAAAGCCTTTTTAGCTAAAAATCCATTAGCAGGTGTACCCGTATTAGAGCTAGATGACGGCACGTTTATATCAGAAAGTACCGCTATTACTGAGTATATTGATACCGCATTTGAAGGCACATCTTTAATGGGTGAAACCGCAAAAGAGCGTGCAGTAATTAACATGATGCAAAAGCGTGCAGAATCTATGGTGCTTGACGCTGTGGCAACTTACTTTCATCATGCAACTGATGGCTTAGGTCCTGAGCTTGAAATATATCAAAATGTGGCTTGGGGTGAAAAACAAGGCGAAAAAGCGCGCCAAGGGTTTAGCTATTTTAATGATGTACTAGCGCAATCGGCGTTTGTTGGCGGCGAGCAGTTTAGTATTGCTGATATTACATTGTATGCTGGGCTGGTATTTGCTGGATTTGCACAAATAGTAATCCCAAATGAGCTTACCCATTTAGTTGCATGGCAAGAAAAAGTAGCAAAACGCCCAAGTGTTGCAGCTTAATTAGGTTATTAATTTAAAATTTAAGTGAAGTTACGCTTAGGAGCCAAACATGAAAATAGCTGCCGATTTTAGTAAACGAGTTGTGGTACATAGCGAATCGCTCCCGTGGGTTGCATCGCCAATGGCGGGCGTTGATAGGCGAGCGCTCGATAGAGTGGGCGACGAAGTTGCTCGCGCAACGACCATTGTTCGTTATGCACCTGGCAGTGAGTTTTCGCCGCATGTACATACAGGCGGTGAAGAGTTTGTTGTGCTTGAAGGGGGATTTCAAGATGAGCATGGTGACTTTGCGGCAGGTTCTTATATCCGTAATCCACCGCAATCAAAGCATAAGCCGGGGTCTGAAAATGGCTGCGTTATATTTGTAAAGTTATGGCAGTTTCAACCAGATGATCGAACGCACGTGCGTTTGCAAACAAATTTGATGCAAAGTACGGTGCATCCTAGTTTTAAAAATGTTGCCGTAACCCCTTTATACAAAGACGACTTTGAAGAGGTAAGCTTGTTGCACTTTAAGCCCAACGCCTGCATGGTTATAAGCGCAAAAGGTGGAGCTGAGCTGCTAGTACTTGAAGGCTCATTTGATGAGCAAGCCGATACCCTTGTAAAAAACAGTTGGTTAAGAGTACCTGTTAATAGCTCCGTTAACGTTAAAGCGGGAAGTAATGGTGCAAAAGTATGGCTTAAAACGGGTCATTTAACTGATGTAGAAAACCAGATATCTCGCGTACAAAATGCGTGATTGAGTCGTTTATTTGAGATTGTTTATTGATCTAGTTCAGGACTAATTAATTTTAGAAGGTGTACTTTTACCGCTCAGCCTATTTAAGGAGAGCAGTAATGGTACACACAACACATGGTTTATCGATTGGTCTTGAACGTGCAGGAAGAGAGTTTTTTTTAAAACTTAAAGCCGTTGGTACGCTTACTCACGACGACTACAAAATAATTACCCCAATGATAAATTCAGCTCTTGGCGAAGTTAAGCACCCAGTTGTAAACGCCTTAATAGATGGTAGCGAACTTGAAGGTTGGGAATTACGCGCAGCGTGGGACGACCTCAAGTTAGGTGTTAAGCACTCTAAAGAATTTAAAAAAGTAGCTATTTACGGTAATAAAGAGTGGCAAGCTCGAATGGCTAAAATAGGTAACTGGTTCATATCGGGTGAGGTTCAATACTTTGAAAATGCTACCGCAGCCATAGATTGGCTAGATGAATAGCTTTATTGAAAACTTAAATTAAAGCACTCTTTTAGAGTGCTTTTTTGCTCTATGGGTAACATTGTTAGGTAGTTACATTCGGTTTATTTCAATTGTTAACACTGCTGTATTAAAATACACTAATTATTATTGAGCAAACTACACATTATAAAAACAATGAAACAAGTACTTACCTTTATTACATTCCTGATATTTTCTACATCGATACATGCAAAAGACAGCACCATATTTACGCCCGTAAGCGATTTATTTTTAGCTGTATCTAACTTTGATCACGCAAAAATGCGCGCGGCTGTTGATGATTCATTCCTGCTTTTAGAGCACGGAGAAGTGTGGACTATTGATGACTTTGTAAATGTTGTTAAGCCCGCTGATTACATACGAACAAATTAATTTAGTGTTATAAATTCGCGTGTAGAAGGAGATGTTGCTTTTATTAATTACTGGAATAAAGCCAATATTAAAAACACCGAAAGAAGTATTGATATTTATTGGTTAGAAAGCGTTGTTGTATCAAAAGTGGGCGATAAATGGTTGTTATCGCAAATGCACTCTACTCGGTTACCTCAAGATGAAATACCTAAAGGTGTCACCTTTATAAAGCAACAGATATAACTCTGATTTAAAGCCCCGTAATATGGGGCTTTAATCATTTAAAGTACATCAGCCAGTACAGGTAATGCCGGAAATGCCCCTTTTGCTAAACACGCTTTAGAACCACATTTAAGAGCAAAGTGCAGGGCGTCTTTTACGCTCGCTTTATCATTTAGTTTATCTGCTAGTGGTAAATCACTTCCTAAGTTATTTAAGTAGTATAAAACCCCCGCTATAAATGCATCCCCTGCGCTTGTTGTATCTACGGCGTTTATTTTTGGTGCAGATTCGTTAAGTGTAAATGCGCTGTGGTAAACCTTGGCAGGCTCTGGCCCATCGGTTAAAAACACCAGTTTTACTCCGGTATTTAATAGCGTTTGAATGTAATCATCGCTCGTTGTATCACTATGCTGAGCTAAAAAATTAAGCTCATCACGCGAGAGTTTTACTATGTCACAATAGGTGTAACAAGCTTTTACATTGCTTGCTATATCGCTTGTGTTTTCCCACAAGCTGTAGCGTAAATTTACATCAAAACTGACGAGCTTATTATTCGCTTTTGCAAGTTCTAGCGCTTTAACTGTTGTGTTGGCAATTGCTGATTCGGTTAATGTGTTTGAACAAAAGTGTAGTGTGCTTATTTCTTGCCAATTTATATGCGTTAAATGCGCCGGGGTTAATAGTACATCGGCTGTGTTATGGCGATAAAAGCCAAAACTACGCTCGCCGGTTTCATCAAGGCTTACTATAACCATAGCGGTTTGTGAGCCTGCAATGGTAAATAAATAGTCTGTATTTACATTGTATTGCGCTAATGCATTACTTAATTGATTGGCAAAATGATCGTCCCCTCTACCACCACAAAATGAAGCTTCACCTCCGAGTTTTGCATAGCCAACAGCTACATTGGCAGGTGCGCCACCTGGTATAGGTAAATAGGCAGAGTTATTAGCATCTTGTGGCAGCATATCAATTAATAGCTCGCCTAAGCACAGAAGTTTGGTCATTTGGAATATCCTAAAAAGCCTAGCAAGGCTAGGCTAAAAAACGTGAAGGGTGTTAATTATTCATTCTTTAAAAGGCGCTACAGTGATTACTCACTGCAGCGCAATACACACATTTAGTTAAAAGCGTATTTTAAAGTTACCGACGTTGTGCGGCCGTTAATAGCACGGGCACGAATAATGTTGTTTTCAGGTACTGAGCCTTCTTCGGCTTCTGTAATACCTACTGTATCGAAGAGGTTATTTACATTAAGGGCAATGTTAAGGTTTTCAGATAAGTCATAACTTACAAAGCCATTTACTTGTGTGTAACCGTCAAGTTTAAGGTCGTTATTATCTTGTGCATATGCATCGGTAGTACCAATAAAGCTAAGGCCAGCAGAGCCTTGCTCATAGTTATAACGTGCCATTAATGAATAAATTAAATCAGCTTGACGACGCGGTGTATTACCTACTACCTCAGGAGCAAGTGCGTCTTTGGCTATTTCTGCGTCGGTCCAGGTTAAATTACCACGGAAATCCCATGCATCAATAAAGTAAGTAGATTCTATTTCGATCCCTTTTGCTTCGTATTCACGGTCAAAAAATGTTTGTGATGTTGCTTCAAAGTTTTGCTCTTCAGTTTCGGCAAAAAACGCAGTAGCAAACACTGATAATGAATCAAAGCGCTTTTTAACACCAAACTCAAATTGGTTCACTTCATCAACAGCGTCTTCTTTTGCAACAGAGCCGTCGGCGCGTACTTTACCAAATAAAAGTCGGTCGGCGTTTGCTCGCCCGCCCTTACTTATACGTGCAAACGTGGCAAGGCTTGGGTCAATTTGGTAATTAGCACCAATTGAATAAGACGAATAGTTCCAGTCATAGTTTACTGGGCTTGCGTTTGCAGTATCAATTCCAGCAACATTTTGTTCCGGCACAGAGATCACACCGTCGCGGTTCATATCTACTGTTGAAGTCACTGCACCTGCGTATGTTCCGCGAGCTTCACCGCTATCGTAGCGAGCACTTGCATCAATACTGACATCACCTAGCTTAGTCGAAAATGCTACGTAAGGGGCGCGAGTATCGTATTCTGTATCGTAATCACGTTGACAACAGTTACCAAATGCACTGTAGGCGTATAAACCGTTTTCAGATAACTCAGTGCCATCGGCACCTGTTACATTTAATAATGCAGCATTGTCACCCTTGAGCTCCATTACGTAAGAATTCCATAACCACGACATAGCAATGTTTTGCGTAGATGCATAGTAACCAAATGTAAGGCTGGTATCATCGTCGAACGATTTAGTTAATTTAAAGTCATTAACTATAGAGCCGAAGTCATTCATTGTGACATCAAATGTCACCATCTTCATTGCTAAACCATCGTTAAACGCTTCACCGGTGTTCGCGTTACTCAAGGTTGCACCTGCGCCACCAATGCTTTCAGCTATTGATGTTGCACTACCGACTTGTTCTGTGAAAGGTGAATTAAAGTTACCGCTAATTGATGACTTACGGAAACGGTTTTCAATACGCCAATCGTTATCTAAATCAAATACAGCTTCAAAACCAACAGAGTCAACCTTTGGATTCATACCATCACGGATATCGCCGCTGCTAATTTGGTTTTCACCATTTAAGCGCACTGTTTTAGTAAATAACGCTGAGTGAGGGGTGTCTGACTGCGCATCAAAGCCAGCAATAGAGTCACCATTTGAGTACATTGGCATAGGAAGGTAGCCAACACTCTTATCGTCTAAGTGTTTGTAATAAAGGCGAACGTAGCCATTTTCAAAATCTTTTGTAAGGTTAGCTTTAATTTGGCCACCTTTATTAGACGTGTAACCTGTTTCGCGCGGGCCTTCGCCTTGTCGAACAAAACCACCAACATGAAAACGCACGCTATCGGTTAAGTAAGTGCCGTATTCAAAGTCTGTACGAACGCTGTCGTAATCTAAGCCTAGTGTTGTAGACACACTGCCAGATTCGTTTTCGCCATTTTTAGAGATAAAGTTAATAATGCCACCAGGTGCATTACTTGCTGCAGTAGATGCTGAGCCACCACGAATCGATTCAATTGTTTGCACCGTATTATCTAATCGCATAAAAATATCAGAATTACCAAAAGCGATGTCACCGTATTGCATTACAGGTAACCCATCTTCTTGTAATTGTAGAAATTTAGCACCGCCTGATGCTACAGGTAAACCACGAACAGCAATATTTGCATTACCTTCGCCACCTGTCGATTCTGCACGAATACCAGGAATGATTCTAAAAGCCTCGGCTGTTGAGCGAGGAGTAGACACCTGAACTTGTTCAAGTGATACGCTACTAACTGAAACGCTTGAAGCCATGATTGTTGTTCGACGTGGTACGCCGGTTACAACTATTGTTTCAAGACCTTTGTTTTGTGATGCTTCAGGTGTTGCTTGGTCTGTTTCTTGTGCGTTAACGCCTTGACTTACGGCAAGTGCTAAAGCGCTGATTAAATATAAAGGTGTATTGTGTGTTGTCATGTGAACGCCTCGTTGTGTTGATCCCAGTAGGATTTGTTATTTTCACTTAATCGATTAAGTAAAAATAACAAATATTTTACAATAAGCAAATCATTTTGTGTTTAATTTGTTCTTTTATTATTCATATTTTGATTTTTAAGGTGTTTTTATTGTATTGAAATACAAGTTTATTAAGCTGTTGGGTTACTTTCTTGTAAAGCACTCATTGATGGGTCGCGTAAATAATTGAACAACATAGCTACAAATAAAATCACGGCAAACCCTGTTGCTAAGTAAAAGCCATAGCGCACATGGCCAAAGTAATCGCTGATCATACCCATAAATAAAGGAGCTAAAGCAGCCGATAATGCGGTAAAAAACAATATAACGCCGGCTACGGCTCCATGGCGCTCAGCAGGGAAACACGATATACCTTTAGAGTTTAAAGTTGGATAAACCATAGACATAAATAAACCTGAAAGAGGTAGTAACCCTACAGCCCAGTCAACACCACCAATAAGTGTACCCACATAACAAAGCGCAATGCCTAAGCTTAAATAAGCCATAACACCTTGCCAGCTATAACGGTTTAGTAACCATACGGCAATAAAGCGACCTGCAGCACGTAGTATAAAAAATATAGTAAGTGCATAAGTGGCAAGGAGCGGCCAAGAGCCTGTGTAGTCTTTTAATAGCGTTGGCATCCATACATAAATAGCCACTTCAGTCGCTACATACAGTGCAATGGCTAAAGAAAAGCCAAGTGCATAAGGGTTTTTTACCATTTTCAGGGTAGTGGCAAGCGAAGCAGGCTTTTCAGTTGTTTTAACCACGTCAGGGTAGTCTGCGCGCCATGCTAATAAAGCAAGTATTAAACACATTACGCCCGCAGTAATATACAGGTATGTCCAACTTACGTTTTGCACTAATAAAACACCAACTAGGGCAGGGCCTACAATAGCGCCAATGCCAAAAAATCCCTCAACCTTGTTCATGGTTTTAGTATGGTCGTCGTTACTATGTGAAATATCGCCAAGCAATGCCAGTGCGCCGGTTTTAAATAAACCAATGGCCAGACCTATGCAGCAAAGCAATACTAAAAAGAAGGTAAAACTGGTGCTAAATGCAAATAAAAAACAACTAGCAGAAAATATTAATAAACCCAGCATAATGGTTTTTTTACGGCCAAGGCTGTCAGCTAAAAAGCCTAAAAATAATCCACTAAAGGCTATTAATGCCATGGGAGCGTAATGAAATGCACTAGCTTGAGTCATGCTCAAACCGAAGTCCTTTATAAGTTCGGGGATTATCATGCCGACTGCGTCAGAGGTCATGGCAAACATAAAAAACATCATATATGTAAGCCAGCGTATTTGTTGCAGTGGGCCGCTGCTTACGTGTGTGTGTGATTTTGTCATGTGTTTATTCCTCGTTAAATTCTCTATTAACACTTCGTAAGTCAGTCAGTTGCTTACTGTAGTATTACGTGAGCCACGAAATTTGTATGTAAAATTATTAAAAATTACTTGTAAATTTTTACTCGCTAGTTAAAGATATATCTTAATCGATTAAGTTTCAACATGGTAATCACACAATGATGAAGAATAAAGTTCAATTGATCACATATGCTGATCGAATCACTGGCCAAAATATAGGCGCGCTAACCACACTTTTAAACGGTCCTTTAAAAGGCGTATTTGGTGGTGTGCACTTATTGCCATTTTACAATCCTATTGATGGCAGCGATGCTGGCTTTGACCCTATTGATCATAGTGAAGTTGATTCTAGAATAGGCACTTGGGAAGACATACAAGTATTAGGTAAAGATCTCGACTTAATGGCAGACCTAATTGTTAACCATGTATCGGCGCAGTCTTTTCAGTTTCAAGATGTATTAGCTAAAGGTAAGCAATCAGAATTTTGGGATTTATTTTTAACCAAAGAAGATGTATTTCCAAATGGTATGAGCGAAGCTGAGCAAAAAGCAATTTACCGCCCACGCCCAGGTAGCTGTTTTACGCCAATGCATTGTGGCGACGGCCAAATGTATGATTTTTGGACCACTTTTACCGACAATCAAATCGATATAAACGTAAAAGTAGAAGCCGGTGTTGCGTATTTAAATAACGTACTTACTAAATTTTCGGCTAACAATGTAAATATTATTCGTTTAGATGCGGCGGGCTACGCCATTAAGCAAGCGGGCACTAATTGCTTTATGCTTGATGAAACATTTGGTTACCTAGATAACTTATCTAAGCAAGCAAACGATTTAGGCATGGAAACCATTGCAGAAATACATAGCCATTATCAAACTCAGGTAGAAGTGGCAAAACGTGTAAATATGGTTTACGACTTTGCGTTACCACCACTTATTTTACACAGCTTATTTAACAACGATGTAGATGCACTGCTCAAATGGTTACAAATTTCGCCACGTAATTGCTTAACTGTACTTGATACACATGACGGTATTGGCATTATTGACGCAGGTCCAATGGGCGACAAACCAGGGCTATTAAATGCACAGCAGATTGATAACCTAGTCGAAACAATGCACGCCAACAGTAACAACCAAAGCCGCCAAGCTACGGGCGCTGCGGCGAGTAATGTCGACTTATATCAAGTTAACTGTACGTACTACAACGCATTAGGCGCTAAAGACTTTGATTACTTACTGTCGCGTGCAATTCAATTTTTTGCACCAGGTGTACCACAAGTGTATTACGGCGGCCTATTTGCTTGCGAAAACGATATGGAATTACTGACAAATACAAATGTTGGCCGTGATATTAACCGCCCATATTTAGATGCAAATATAATCGATAAAGCCTTAAATAAGCCTGTAGTAAAAGGTTTAATTGAATTAATTAAAATTCGCAATTCACACCCTGCATTTGCAGGTGAGTTTAGTGCGCAAGGTGAAGGCAGTATGTGTTGTTTATCGTGGCAACTAGGTGAGCAAACTATTTCACTTACTGTTGATTTTAAATTACGCCATGCACTGATTACGCAGGTAAACGGTGATGAAGAAACAACGATTAACTTAAATTCATTTTTAGCTTAATGCTATAAAAGTAATTTACAAACGCCATGTAAAGCAAAAGCCAAGCTACTTAAGCTTGGCTTTTTAACACATAAAACAATTACAAGGCTTGTAAGCTAACTACTGGCACCAATCTCTAATTCGTAACTGACTTCCTGAGTTTTTTCTTCTTTAGAAATAAATAATTCAGCGGCTATAACGCCTTTTTCTTGGCTGTTTTGATGAATGGTGGTGAGGCGAGGTACAAACCGGGCTGCTTCATCAATACCATCAAAGCCTACAATACGCAGTTCTTTACCTATTTTTATGCCTTGTTTTATTGCTTCTCGCATTGTGGCAAGGGCAATTAAATCACTCATACAAATTATAACGTTAGGACGAGGGGAGGCACTTAAAACTTCTTTAGCAGCAATAATTGCAAAACGTTCGCTACTTTCAGGAATGTTCCAAATACGATCGTCAGCTACCGTAATATTTGCCTCGCTTAAAGCACGTTGATAACCACGTAAACGTTGATGCGAAATAGATTGTCCGGTTTCAAATTCGTGATGCTCATACACCCGGCACAATACGTTTTCATCAAGTAATCTAAGGCCTAATATAGCCACTTTATCGTTTTGATTATGCAGTACGTGTTTAGCTATTTCGTAACTTGCTTGCTCGTTATTAATATTTACAGAGGCATTGCGAGCAATATCAAAATCAATTGTCACTACATGTTTAGACACAGTTTTTAACTGCTCAACTAACGCGTTATTACGAGGGCGGCCATAACAAATAAAGCCATCTACAAAGTCGACTATGTTATTAAGGGTATCGCTATTACCTGAAAACAATAAAACATTAATGCCGTTTTTTTCAAGCACTGAGGTAACACCGCGCATAAAGCTACTAGCTACAGGGTCCGACACCATGTATTCCACACTATCGGGCAGTACTAAAGCGACAATATTAAATGTGCCATTACGCAATGATTGCGCGGCCTTATTAGGCCCGTAATAGCCCAAAGTTTTACACGCTGCAAGAATATCTTCTCGGCGTTTAGCCGATAGCTGATCAGGGCGATTAAACGCATTAGAAACCGTAGCATTAGACACACCTAATTCTAGAGCGATACTTTTTAAGGTCCAGTGGGCCGGTTTTCTCATGAGTTATGATTATCCTTTAAAAAGACTGTGCTTAAATTAATAGAGATAGTATAAAATCAAATAATAGTTATAGCTATAAACTGGCATGAAGTATGATGACTTAATACTTTCATTTTATTTTTTAACCTCGGCCCACTGGGCTTTTAGCCAGCGGCTTAGGGTAATAATATCGGTTTGTTTTGCTCGCGATTTTTTATATACAAAATAAAATTTACAGCCGGTTTCAACTCCATGCAGTGGCAACTTAACTAAGTGGTTATCGTGCTGTGAGGCAATAAAAAACGCATCAATAAGCGTAATACCTAAATTATAACGCGCAGCTTCTGCGGCCAGTATAACGTGACTAAAGTGATTAACTCTTACGTTTTTAGGTAGCTCAAAGCCGCCGCTTTTACACCATTGCTGCCAGTCATTGGTGCTACGTTGCTCTGACTCATCATACTGCACCGACAACAGCGGGTGCTTCCATAATTCATTGGGCAGCGATTGATTTTTTAATTGCTGCCACATGCCTTTGCCACAAGCAGGGTAAAGCTTTTCTGCAAATAAAAATAAGCTGACAAACTCACCTTTAGGTGGCGTTGTGGTAATAAAACAATCGGCAACACGGTCGCTAAAATCCGCCTCATCTACAATCATATTTAAAGTTAAGTCGATATCTGGCGAGTCATGTTTAAAGCTTTCTAATCGCGGTATTAACCACTTAACAGCTAATGAGCTATAAAGTGCTAAACGAAGATGCCCAGGCTCGCCGTAACGTATTTTTTGTGTGGCAGAGGCTAAACTGGTTAATGAATGACTCACTTCTTGATAGTAACGATTGCCCGCGTCGGTTAACGAAAAGCTACGACCACTGCGGTTAAATAGCGGCTCGTTTAAATATTGCTCTAGTAATTTAACCTGATGGCTCACGGCACTTTGCGTCACATTTAGATGTTCTGCTGCTTTAGAAAAACTATTTAATCGCGCTACAGATTCAAAACACTGAACAGCACGTAATGGGGGTAATTTCATTATTAGTTAAACTCATACTAAAAGTATTTTAATCATTATACATAATTAAACGAATTGCTCTATGCTAGCGTTTTTAATTTGCGGGCACGGAGTAACAATGCAAAAAATATCGGTTGGCTTAGGCATGACATTACTTGTGGTGGGTAATATTATTGCGGTTTTTTCTGATGCTATAATCAAAACTTTACCAGCAGAAAGCCCCACGTTTCAGTTTGTATTTATGCGCCAACTTACCGCAGTATTAATTTTGCTCCCGTTTTGTTTGTCGGCGAATAAAAAACATTTATTTGCCGGTTTAAAATGGCATGCGGTACGCGGACATGTATGGTTATTTGGTATTATATTTATGGTGTTTGCGCTAAAAGCTTTACCGCT
This sequence comes from Pseudoalteromonas sp. Z9A6, assembly GCF_011378805.1. Classification (NCBI taxonomy): domain Bacteria; kingdom Pseudomonadati; phylum Pseudomonadota; class Gammaproteobacteria; order Alteromonadales; family Pseudoalteromonadaceae; genus Pseudoalteromonas; species Pseudoalteromonas sp. Z9A6. Next base: position 42,969 of record NZ_WTKZ01000019.1, on the reverse strand, counting down.
TGCAACCGCTAACGCTATTTTTTATGCAGCGCCTTTATTAATGCTGCCTTTAGCAGTAATGATATTTCGTGAACAGCTAACAAAAAGCAGCATAGCTGTGGCTGTTATTGGCTTTATAGGGGTACTTATTGTTATTCAGCCTACCGACATTAATTGGGCGGCTATATTTGCACTTGTAGTCGCAATTACACTGGCAATAAATAATGTACTAATACGAAAGTTACCTAAACACCATAGTATTATGCAAACTTTGTTACTTACCAATTTAGTAGGTATGCCTGTGGGATTAGGTTTGGCGCTGTGGGAAAACGAGCCATGGCATTGGGCCGCACTTATTACTGCGTTTGGCTCTACACTGTTTATTTTAATTTATGCGGGAATTTGCGTGTATGTTTATAGCAAAATCGAATCGAGCCAAGTTGCTAGCGCTGAATATAGTGGCTTAGTGGCAGCTGTCGTTGTTGGGTTATTTTGGTTTGGCGAAGTACCTACACTTGGCTTAATAATTGGCGCATCGTTAATTATTTTACCCTTAGTATGGTTGGCTAACGTACAAAAAAACAAACAGCGATTGGTTAAACGTCAACTCACAAAATAAACTACTGCGCGTGGTGTGCACTGCGCAGTAGTAAATAGTCGTTTAAGCCAAATAAACAAATATAAGTTAATTAGAGCTTATATTACTTTTGTAAACCAAACGGGTCGTCAATACTGTGGCTAGGCTCGGTAAACCATTTTGCACCACTGTCGGTCATATAAAAATGATCTTCTAAGCGCACCCCAAATTCATCCGGTATAACCAGCATTGGCTCGTTACTAAAACACATGCCAGCGGCTAGTGGCGTTTTATTACCGCCTACCAAATAAGGCCATTCGTGAATATCTAAACCAATGCCGTGGCCTGTACGGTGCGGGCAACCAGGTGTTTGATAATCAGGGCCTAAACCTTGCTCAGCTAAGTAGCTGCGCGCAGCTGTATCTACGTCTTCACATGGCACGCCAATTTTTGCTGCATTGAAAGCTGCAATTTGTGCTGCTTTTTCATTATTCCAAAATTGACGTTGGCGATCAGTTGCTTCACCAAACACATAAGTGCGGGTAATATCAGATAAGTAATCATGTACTTTACAGCCAGTATCAATAAGTACCATGTCGCCTTTTTTGAGGATTTGCGGATCTTTTACCCCATGCGGAAATGACGTTGCAAGCCCAAATAACACGATACAAAAGTAGTTACCCGGCGCGCCTACTTTTTGATGCGCTAGCTTTATAAACTCTTCAACTTCAGTGGTACTAATACCCTCGTGCAGCATGCTTGCCGTAGCTTGGTGAACCACTAAGGTCATATCCATAGCGCGTTGCATTAATGCCAGCTCATTGGCTGATTTATGCATTCTACAATGTGCTGTAACAGGTTGAGCATTCACTAAATTTAAGCCCGTTTGCGCTTTATTAATACCATCAAAAATAAAGAACTGCGCGCTTTCGTCAATACCAATAGTGCCATTAGCCGCAATACCCATTTCCGTTAATATATTAACAAATAACTGATATGGGTTTTGATGCTCTTGCCAACCACGGATTGGCCCGTCAATTACTTTAAAACCATTGAGTGAGCCAATTTCAAAATAAGGAGCTATGTATTGCACTTCACCTTTAGCAGGCAAAATTGCGCCAACTAAACGCTCACTTGCATACCAACGCATACCGGTAAAATAGGCGAGGTTAGTACCTGCATTTAAATAAATGGCATCAATGCCATTGTTTTGCATATACGTTTGCGCTTTGGCTATACGAGATAAATATTCTGCCGGTTGAATAGGGGTTAAATCGCTGGTCATATTGCTTAAGCTAGCGAGTGCTTGTTCTTTGGTTTGGGTGCCAATACCAATTGTGGTCATAATGATCTCCTCTTTTATGCGGCTATTGTGCTTGTGCGGCAGGTTAACTGCAAGTTGCTTGCGGTAAAACTTTGTAATCTGAGCATGTATTTAATAAAGCCAATGCGCTATATTAATCTAAGTGCTAGGCAGTTTGATTGCTGCGTATGTTGTTAGTAAACTATAAAAATAAAAACAAAGGTGGGTGTATGGCTCTGTTGTGGTTGGGGGTTTTATTTATAATAATTGGCACTTTGCCATTTGTACGCTGGTTAAAATGTAAAGTAAGTAAACGCCACTGGCGGGTTTGTGTGGTAGAACAAATAACTGCCGTGGCAAATAATCAAATAACAGCACCCGAAATGTTGCATCAGCCAACTATGCTAGTGAGTTTTCGTTTTGATGGGCAGGTGCACAGTGTATTAGTGGAATATCGTGAAAAAATGTTTACCCGTTTTAAACAAGGTAAAACCTGCACACTGTTAGTTGACAAAAATAACCCGCAGCAGGTTTATAATAACGCAATACTTTGGCAAAGCTACGGATTAGTATGGTTATTAGCCGGTATTAGTTTATGTGCTTTTAGTTATTTCAGCTTGATTTAAATCCTCTCGTTATCCCTTAATAGCGTTTAAGTGCAGCGCTTTTGAGGGAGCTTACCATGCGTTTTATTACTCTGTTTACTCTTCTTTTATTTCATCCTAACACTCGTTTTACAGCTACCAGATTAATTTTACAGTTGCGCAGATAATCAAAAAACTCGTCATTAGTTTAATTATTGCGCGGTGGTTTTTCACGCTGAAATGTAAGTAAGTGGGTTCATTGTTTTCTCTGTGTTTTTGTTATGTTTGCTTTGAGTTTTTCTTTGTTAATCAATGGTTTGTGACCCATGTAAAATATTATACTATCGCTGTTTGCTATATTGAATAACCCCCAGTGGTTGGATAAAATCCTTTTCAAATTGGTTATTACTGATCACAGCTCATTTACTACGAGTTATCGTAGCTGATCATTATTAGCGCCAAAATAGTTAGCTTAAAGTTAACGGCTTTATGCCTTTAATTTTTACTGACACAAAGTTAACTAAAAACTCCATCTTTAAAAGTAACTAATTTCGTATTTGTAGCTAGCAACCAGCACTGCTTAGCTAAATTACGGCTGCATTTTAATTAAATAGCGCTGCAAATACATTTAATGTAACCCCACAACGACTATGGTAAACATGAAATATAACAAACGAATTAAACCCTCTTTATCACTACTTTCAATATGATGCGAAGCTACAATGAGTGTTCACGCAGCAGAGCGCCCCGCTGGTTTATCGGATGAAGATATTGCATACGTTAAACAGTTAATTAATAATGAAATGCAAGCTCAGGATGAGGCTAAAGCTAAGCAAGAATTGGATAATGGGTTTGAATTTAATGGGTATTTTCGCTCAGGTACAAACACCATTATAGGGAGTGGCAGTAAAAATAATGGCTCTTGTTATTCACTAAACTACCCTAAAAATGATGGGGTTTATTATCGCTTAGGTAACGAATGCAGAGACTACAGCGAGTTTCAGCTGACTAAAAAACAGCAGCTAAATGGGGTTAATTTTAAAGCCGTATTTATGATGGACTTTGCCGGGGATTCAAGAGATCCAACCGCAACGGAGGAGTGGTCTAGACGCTCAAGGCAGCTTTATGTAGAAACAGACAACTTACTCGATAATGGTACGCTATGGATTGGCCGCAGATATTATTACGATAAGGCCGTTGGTAGCGTACATATATTAGATTACAAACATATGCAAAGCTCGGGTAACGGCGTGGGTGTGTCCGACATTACGGTAAATGAAACCGATAAGCTGCATCTTGCTGCCATCACTTATGGTGGCGAGGGCGAACTTACAGGTAACAAAGCCACTGCAGATACTAACTATCAAAACTTTATGGCCGACGTACGCTATGAAATGGATGTAGGCGATGCGGGTAAAGTGGTATTTGCACTGCAAAACTTATTTGTAAATGATGCAATTGATGAAACAGGGCTTACCGATGGCAGAACGTTTACAGTGCAATGGCAAAAGCAGTTAGGCAATGTTGATCAAAAAACAGTGATTCAATATGGTACCGGCGCCATGGCGCAAAACCCAGGCGCTGCCGGTACTGATGGCGGAAGCTTTGATTATGCGGCAGATAGCAGCTCAAGTGGCTTTCGTATTTTTAATAATGGCTTAATTGATATTACTGAAAAATTTAAACTAGATTACATGGTAATGTACGAAAAATCATCTGATTACCACACCCTAAAAAGTGTTGGTGTGCGCCCGCATTATTCAATATCGCCACATTGGAGTGTGCTTGGTGAGTTGGGTTATAACGCTTATCAAACCAAAACAAACGGCATTGAAAATGATGAGCAAACACTTATGAAATATGCGCTAGCATTACAAGCAACAGCCGACTCTACCGAATATTGGTCGCGTCCATCATTACGCTTTTATCTAAGTAACTTTGATTGGAACAAGGCTGCTGGGCAAGAATCTGGGTTAAGTGTTGCAGGCAAAGAGGGCGACGAAAGTGCCTTAGTTGCAGGCGCTCAGGTTGAAATTTGGTTTTAATACGCAGTATTAATGCGCCATAAAAAATACAATAAAATAAGTTTCGTAGGCGTATTTAGTGCCTACGAAACGTTAATTAACCTCGCTATAAAATTAATCTAAACCACCACTTAATGGTTTTTCTTGGCAATGTTTGCTGGTGGTACGCCATAGGCTTGCTTAAATAATCGGCTAAAATGGCTAGGGCAATTAAAACCCAGCTCATAACACGCTTGGCTAACCGTGCGCCCCTGTAACAATTTACTATAGGCTTTTTTAAGCCTAAGTTGCTGTTGCCACAGTGATGGGCTCGTACCAAACGCCAACTTAAATTGTTGATAAAACTTGCTGCGACTCATACAGGCAATTTTACACAGCCTCTCTATATCCAATGCTTCATTTAAGTGCTCTTCTATGTATTGCAACGCATTATTTACCGGTGTTTTAAGCTGCGGATTATTGCCGTGTTTTAGCAATAAATCTCGACTTTGCTGCTGTAGCAAACGGGTAATAAGCTCGTTTAACGATAAGTCGATTAAATAACCTCGCTGCTCGTCGGGCTCACTAAATAAATGCACCATACGCGCTAAAAGTTGTTGGGTTTGGCTATTGTGCTGGCTATGTACCAGCTGTGGTGTATAGGCAAATAAGTCATCGCTGGCAAAGCGTTGCTCAATATTGAGTGCATTAGCCACCTGCGTTATTTTGTCTGTGCTTATTTCAATAGCAAGGCAGGTAGTAGGCGCGTTTAAAGATGCTTGTTCAAAGTCAATTAATACCCCTTGCTCTGGTGCTAATACAAAGGATTCGTGAGGTAAAAATGCCTTATGATATTGGCAGCTCTCTACATGCATTACCTTTTTACCACTAAGCATGGCGCAAAAAAGTAATTCTTTTGAATGCAAAGCTACTTTTTGCGCATTTTCATAAGTATCGTAAATACTTAGCTCGCTATTATCGGCAGCAAAGGTCACTTTATTTTCAATTAGCACCTTTAATTGCTGACGTTGCTTATTTAATTGCGGAGTATGCATTTTAATCCCTTTTAAATCTGGACTCATAGACAACTTTTGTGGACAGCAATACATGCTTTTAAGTGTTTGATAGTCTAATGTCAATCAATGCTGATTAATTATAAAACAGCACTTGATTAAATATAAAGCAAAAAGACTTATTTAATAGCTCGACTTTTAGCTAATAACAACAAGAGAGTGTCACTATGATTTATGCAAATCCAGGCGAAAAAGATGCACTAATTACCTTTAAAGCGCAATACGAAAACTACATTGGTGGAGAATGGGTAAAGCCAGTAAACGGCCAGTACTTTGAAAATATTAGCCCTGTAAACGGCAAAGTGTTTTGCAAAGTAGCGCGCTCCGACAAAGACGACATTGAGCTTGCGCTCGACAAAGCCCATGCAGTAAAAGCGCAGTGGGGCACTACATCGGTTACCGATCGTAGTAACGTATTACTAAAAATAGCCGACCGTATTGAACAAAACTTAGAGTTACTTGCAGTTGCCGAAACGTGGGACAACGGCAAAGCAATTCGCGAAACACTCGCGGCCGATATTCCACTAGCCGCCGATCACTTTCGTTATTTTGCAGGTTGCCTGCGCTCACAAGAGGGCGGTATTAGTGAAATTGATGAAACTACCGTTGCCTATCATTTTAATGAACCGTTAGGTGTAGTTGGGCAAATAATTCCGTGGAACTTCCCAATACTAATGGCAGCGTGGAAGCTAGCCCCAGCCTTAGCTGCGGGTAACTGTGTAATACTAAAACCAGCAGAGCAAACCCCTGCCTCTATTTTAGTGTTAATGGAAGTGATTGGCGACTTACTGCCAGCGGGCGTACTCAACGTAGTTAATGGCTTTGGTAAAGAAGCAGGTGAAGCCCTGGCTACCAACACCCGTATTGCTAAAATCGCCTTTACGGGGTCTACCCCAGTGGGTTCACATATTTTAAAATGCGCCGCCGAAAACATAATTCCATCAACGGTAGAGCTAGGTGGTAAGTCACCCAATATTTTCTTTAGCGATGTAATGGACAAAGACGACGCTTTTTTATCTAAAGCAATAGAGGGCGCAATATTGGCCTACTTTAACCAAGGTGAAGTATGTACTTGCCCATCGCGACTATTTATTCAAGAAGATATTTACGAGCAATTTATTGAACGCATTTTACAGCGTACAGCACAAATTAAACGCGGTAACCCGCTAGATACCGAAACCATGGTAGGTGCGCAGGCGTCTAAAGCGCAATTTGATAAAATATTAAGCTACATCGAAATTGGTAAAAAAGAAGGCGCCGAAGTACTTACTGGTGGCAACGTAGAGCAGTTAAGCGATGATCTTAACGGCGGATATTACATTCAGCCTACGCTATTAAAAGGCACCAACGACATGCGGGTATTCCAAGAAGAGATTTTTGGCCCGGTTATTTCAATGTCGACCTTTAAAGACGAAGCCGAAGCGTTGGCACTTGCCAATAGCTCTGAGTTTGGACTAGGCGCCGGTGTATGGAGCCGCAACATGAACCAAGCGTATCGTATGGGGCGTAAAATTGAGGCAGGCCGTGTATGGACTAACTGTTACCACATGTATCCGGCTCATGCCGCGTTTGGCGGCTATAAAAAATCAGGTATTGGTCGCGAAAACCACAAACTCGCACTGGGTCACTACCAACAAACTAAAAACCTATTAGTAAGCTACAGCGAAGATCCGCTCGGCTTCTTTTAATTTTAAGTACAAAGTTTAAATAAACAACCGTTAAGTAATGACAGCGCTGCATATTTGCAGCGCTTTTTTGTACATTGGTTTAATGAATTTAAAATGACTCAACGCGTTATCGCTCTTAGCACCAATCGTGTTTTTTGCATGTTTTTATTATATATGTGTTCTTTTTTCAGTGTTAAAAAAGGGTGTTTCATACAAGCTAAATTTATAACTAATAACTGTATAAATTGGCAATAGTTGCGGCTTTGTCGGATAACATTATTAAAAGTCGTTCTGAGGTATTTAAACAAGGGCAATTTTATAACACACGTAATTACTTGTTTAAATTAGAGTTGTTTGATGGAATTATTAAGCAATGTAATATACGCCGTTTTGGGGTGTTATAACCCCCCATAGTGGTGTTCAATAAGCTGTTATGCGCCTCTACGACGACAATCTGTCGCCCAGATGTCGTAAGCTAAAGAATAACGAGTACAAGGAAACAATATGCCAAATTTTGACCAAGGCTTTGAAACCACTCGCCTTACTATGCTTGCCAAGCAATATCCTGAGATTGTGAAAGCAACCGGTGAAGTGATTTTCTGTGCGGAAGATAATGAAGATCGCTTGAGCATCACTCGTTGGAAGATTGAAGACGACATTTTTGAGGAGGCCACTGAATCAGGGTTCAAAGTACACCTGATTGAATTGCTTGATAATTTTATCGAGTATCGGGGGCAGTTTAATGAGCTACCGAAAAAGGAAGGTGTCGTACGTTTTGGTGATGGTTGCCTGAATATTGAATGGCTTCCAGATGGCTCTACGGAGCTTTCTTAATGGATGCATTATTTAATGATTACGCAACGATCTTGAGAGATCTTAATATTAACTCATTCAACCTTGAGGAGGACAAATACTCTGGTGTTTTTTTACCGGTTCCATTTGATGAGTACTGGAGTTCAAATCTAAAAATTATGTTGGTTGGTCGGGAGACTGCCGGATGGAATACTGATAGCAACAAGAATAAGATTAATCGTGTCGCTGATTTTGTCGAAAAAGATAAAGTTTGCGAGCTTGTGTGTGAAGCAACTGAGCGTTATAAAAAACATCTTCTGGTGAGCAAGGGTGGAAAAGTTATTACAAAAACGCGAAGTCGCTTTAAGCAATATTTTTTCCGGCTGGCGAAGGAGCTTGAAGTTGATCCCAAATCCATTATCTATGCAAACTTGTTTGCGTGGGACTACAACAAGAAAAGCCCTAGAACACGCCCGAAAAATGAGCTCGAAGAAATAACGTCAATATCAAAAAAGTTGCTTGCAATACAGATCATACACTTTAAGCCAGATGTTGTAATTTTTGCGGCTGGCTTCGCTGGTATTGATCCAGCAATAAAAAAATTATTCAATGATAACTTTGGTGGCTATCGAAATAAAGAAGTGATTTCTAGAAAGTTCTGGGAGTTTGAGGCAGCCGATGCCATATGCTTTAGAATTGCCCACCCCAGAGCAACGCATGGGCATGGTGAGTTTCGCGAGAAGGTAATTCATAGGATTAAAGCTTGTGCGGCAGGTTAATAATTCGCATAACAAAGCATTGCAGCGGACATGCCGCTGAATGCGGCGTTGAGGCTGTAGAATTACTCTTTTTAGGAACGTATCCAACTATTCTTGGTTGGTTGCTTTTTAATCTTGAATCCATCTGTTTGCTGTGATCTAATAGATATTATTCACCTATGGTAAACCGTAATGGTTCTTTCTTTGGGTGAGAAGTCAAGCCTGACTTACCCTGTCAAAATAAATTCATTCCTATCAATTTCGCTGAGCAGATTCTGCCTGGCACCTTTGAGTATGCCCTTTGTTATATTGTCGAAAAAAGAAGAATTAATCAGGCACCCATCTTAAACTTTGCACTTTTTGATGCCTAGATTTTAATAGGCTAAATAAAGTGGGTGTCATCATAATTTGGTGCCCTGACATAAATAAAAATTATTCGTAAAAGTGACCTATTAATAAAAGATAGATGCTGTATTTGTATGGCAGATTTAGTTGCATAGTGTTGTTTGATTTATTAAGGTGACTGCCTAGTTTGTGTGATTCAGGTGGCTGTTTAGCTTATATGATTCTTAATTTATTCAGCACCTTAAGTAGAGGGAAATATGTTTTTTGAATCTTGGAGTGAAATAGCGCGCATTGTCACCACAACTTTGATTATTTATCCCTTTTTAATCCTAGCGACGCACTTAGTGGGTAAACGCCCATTTGCCAAAATGAACAACTTTGACTGGATAATCACCGTAGCAGCGGGCTTCATCTTAGGTTCAGCTATTTTATTGAAAGACGTAGTCATAGTTGAGGTTTTAGTTGCGGTTAGCCTGCTCCTCTTTTTACAGTATTTACTCACTTGGATGAGCGCCCATTTTTCGACCTTCGACAAAGTAGTAAAAACCTCTCCACAATTAGTTTTTTTCGACGGTGAATATATAGAGGCCGCTATGAAAGATGCTCGACTCACAAGCACTGAAGTGGAAGCAAGTGTTAGAAAAGCCGGTTTTGGTGATTTAAGCACAGTTATGGCGGTGGTTTTCGAGGCCGACGGTGAGTTAAGTATTGTGCCGAAAAGTGAAAACTATGCTCAACTGATTATGAAGTTACGAAATCCTCGGGATTAATTGGACAATTTTTAGCGGCCGATGATTACCATAAATCGCGTAACTTAATTGGTATGGCTTTTTTACTGTATCAGACACATTGCTCACCTACTAAATAAGGTTGGACGATTCTTAAGTTTTTAACTTAGGTGTCAGGTATGTATTTACACATGTACCTTAAATCGCTTTTTTAGTATTGTTAATGAACAATAACGTAACCAGTAATTTATTTTTAGCTAAACGGATTTTCATGACTATAAAAACAAAAATAACCAATCATGTATTGCTCTGCGCTTTACTACTATCACCATTTATAAATGCTGCACAAGAACCCATTCTACCTACTACACCTGAGCAGTGGCGCAGCATAACAGAGCGCGATATTAACGCGGCTTATAGTATTACTGCACAAAATCATCCTGGTATGTTTGATGTTAATAACCCAACTTTCCCTGATTTATTAAAACAAGCAAAAGCAGAGGCGCTTGCACTCTCGTCACAAGCGAGCGGTCCGCAAGCTCATGTAGCGGCAATTGCACGCTTTAGCACTGTGTTACAAGATGGTCATGCTGGTGCGTTTTCAAGCGTAGATAGACCCGCGCGCCGCTGGCCCGGCTTTAGAGCTGTATGGCGAGGTGATGCGCTAAAAGTGTATTACAGCGAAACCAACAATATTAGTAAAGGCGACGTTGTAAGCCAATGTGATGGGCAAAGCACTGATACCTTAATGCCTGAGAGAATATTTAAGTTTCATGGTGAAGTTGCACAACCTGGGCATTGGTGGCAGCAAGGTTGGCGGTTACTCATTGACGAGGGCAATCCATTTTTAACTCCTCTAAAAGAATGCGAATTTGTTAAAGCCAATGACGATACCTATACACACGTATTAAATTGGTCTGTGAGGCCTAAGTCAGCAAGTAAGCATTTAGAAAATGCCTACAACGGTGATGAACTCCCCATTGATTTAACGTGGCCTGAAAAAAACATTGGTTGGATTGCTATGCTTAGCTTTTCATCAACCGATAAACAAACTACTGCCTACAATAAAGTGTTTGAAAAAATACAACAGCAACGTAGCAAGTTACTTACTGCAAAAGCCGTGGTATTAGATTTGCGCCATAACCAAGGTGGCTCATCTTATTGGAGCTCACAAATAGCAAAAGGATTATGGGGCCAAAAAGTAGTAGAGCAAAAAGCAAATAATACTTCTCAAAACACGCAAGTGTGGTGGAGAGCATCAAAAGATAATACTGACTATGTATAGTCTTTATTGGACGTTGTAAAAGATCAATCCGAAGTACTGAAAACTCTCAAAACCGTCTCTACTGGCATGGCTTTATCACTTAAAAATGATGATCCATTTTATGTAGAGCAAGAAACTAATACGCTAAATAACATACCACAAAAGCCTTTAGTGAGTGACTTTAAAAACAAGGTGTTTGTTATAGTGCCGCCGCAATGCGCCAGTGCTTGTTTAGATGCACTTGATAAGTTTAAGCTTTTTGAAAATACAACGTTATTTGGTGCACCAAGTAGCGCTGATTCTATGTATATGGAGGTACGCTTAGCCGATTTACCTTCAAGCTTGGGGAAAGTGATTGTGCCAAATAAAGTATATGTAAATAGAGCGCGTGGGGCAGGGGATTTTTACAAACCCGATGTGGCGTATAAGGGCCTTGATTGGACAACCAATGTGTTGCTTGAGCAAATAAAAACGCTATAAAAAAAGCCGCTTGTTGTAACAAGCGGCTTAACCTTCTAACTAGGAAATAGTTTAGAACGTGTAACGAGCACCAATTGAGTAACGAGGACCGTATTGATTAGCAAATAAGAACTGCTCTTCGTAACGTCCGTAGCCTTCTTCGGTTGCATTGTTTAAGTTTATGCCATCAAAAAATACCGTTACGTTTTCGTTTACATCGTAGTTAACGCTCATATCCCATTGGCCATACGCTTTAGCATATTGCGGAGGCGCATCAGCTGAACCTTGCGCTTGGCCTACACCAATTAGGTATGAGTCGCGCCATGCGTAAGTAATTTTCACTGATAGGCCGTCTTTTTCGTAAAAACCTTGAAAGTTAGCTGAGTCACTTAAGCCTGTAAGCGGTGCTTGTTGATCAAGGCTTTCGCTATTAAATTCAACGTCGCCATCTACAAACGTCGCGTTTACACCAACACCAAAACCGGTTTCACCAATTAAGTGCTGAACAGCAACTTCAAAACCATCTACCGATTTACTGTCGGTGTTTTGTGGTTGACTAATATTCCATGTAATTAGCGGATCGTCGCTGCTTGGCTCAATAACGCCATTTGCATTGCCGTAACCGCTGGCAATCATCTGTGCAAAAATAGCGTCGGTTGTTGCTTGCTCACCACGTGATTCAATATCGCTTACGGCTTGTAAGTAACGAGGGCCGTTTAAAATATCGTGCAAGCCATCAATAGTAGTTTGCGTAATGGTGGTTTGAATAAAGTTATCAACGTCTTTTTTAAAGTAACCAACAGATGCGTAGCTGCCTTCTGCGTAGTAATACTCAAGTGATAAATCAAGGTTTGTTGATTCAAACGGCAATAAGTTTGTATTACCTTGGCTACCTGTGCGAGAACCTGGTTTTGGGCTGCCTGTTAAGCTGCGGCCACCGGCTAAATTACCCAGTGGTGCACGCGACATTGTTTTACCCCAAGATACGCGGGCTACTACGTCTTCAGTTAAATCAACACTTACGTCGATTGAAGGCAGTAAAACATCATAATCACCTTGTTGCTCTAAGAAGTTATCATCGCCGCCAGCAGCGTATTGCATGATCCACTCAGAAGCACTGATCCAATTAACTTGATCTTCAACGCGTTGACGTACAGTACTGGTTACGTCTGTTTGCTCATAGCGTAGGCCTGCATTTACTTTTACGTAGTAGTTACTTACGTCAAATTCCCAGCTTGATTGAACATAAAAGCTATTAGTGATTTCTTCTACATAACTTTCGCTATCTATGCCATCCATATAGGCATTAGCTGCGTATGCATCGCCGCCTGTTACATCTGCTGTTAAATAAGCAATTTGGCGTGCAACAGCTTCATCGAAGTCATACGTGTAGTAGTAATTAGGTTGTAAGTCACTACCGCCGCCAGCAAATTGGTCTAAAAGACCCGATGTATCGTGACGGGTAAACATGCTATCTGGGAATATTTCTGTATACGACGGGTTAAAACCAGGGCCACCTACTAAACCACTCCATGCGGTATAGCCGCCGGTGTTTTGCTCAGTACGTGATGCGCCAAATTTAACTTTAACTAAACCAATGTCGTAGCTTTCGTTATACCACGTAGTATGTAGTTGTAACTGTTCAATGTTTGACTCACCCGGTGAGTGAGTAAACTGACTAAAGTTTGAGTCAATTTCGCCTGGTGTTAGTTCGCTTGTGCCGTTTAACCAGTTAACTTGAGCACTTGGAATATCGCCTGTGCGGTAATCGTAAATTTTATTAGCAAGCTGATCTGAGCCCAAAATCACTTGGCCGGTACTGCCTAGCCCGTCATCGGCGCCGTTGTCAGTCTCATTTTTAGAGTCGTGGTAATCAAGCTCTACGTGCCATGTGTCGTTAATTTCCCAATCAAGATTTAAACCAAGTGAGCGTGCTTTTACTTCTGTAGTACCTTTATTGGCTGTGAATGACGCATCGTTACCGCTAATATCAGCATAAACAGCTGTACCATTTTCATCTAGTTCGTAGCCATTAATATTGCTACCAAAGTCGTTCCAAATACCCCAACCAATGCTCTGAGAACCTGTAACTGCTTTACTTGCAGTGTAATCAAGTGTTGCTACAAAGCCATCTACCGGTGCATATTGAAAGGTAACTTGTCCGTTTGTACGTTCACGTTCTACATCTTCAATAGCGTAGTTCATGTCTTTAGGGAAGTAGTAGTTACCTGCAGGGTCTGTGCGGTTATCAACTACGTTGCTGCTATCTAATTCAGGTAAGTCTACGTTTGCCTGCCAGCCTTGAATATTGGCACTTTGTTTTTGAAAGTCACGCTCTTGGTGCGAAAATGAAAAACCAAAACCAAAAGTGTCATCTACAAAAGTATTGCTGTAAACAGTAGAAAACTCTGGTGTTACGTCATCGCCAGCTTCGTTTGACGAGTCGTGATTTGCTTTAACGGTAGCTGAAAAGTTTTGACCCGGCTTTTGAAAAGGGCGCGCGGTAGAAATATTTACCGTTGCACCTAAGCCACCGCTTGGTACGTCTGCACGTGCTGTTTTAAATACTTCAAGCGCACTTACGCCCTCAGAGGCAACGTTTTCAAGATTATATGAGCGTGTATAACCTGTGCCTGGCATTTGGCGGCCATTTAGGGTAATTAAGTTAAACTCAGGACCAAAACCACGTACAGTAATTTGGCTACCTTCACCGTTTGCACGACTTACCGATACACCGGTAATACGTTGTAATGATTCTGCTAAGTTGGTATCTGGGAATTTACCCATTTCTTCAGACGAAATGGCATCAACAATGCCAGAAGAGTCGCGTTTCATATCCATAGAACGAATAAGTGAACCACGAATACCTTTTACTTCAATAACTTCTACATCAGATGAAACGTTTGTTTGTGCTTCTGCCGCAATAGCTGTGTTTAATGTGCTCGCAGCAATGATGAGAGACACAGAAGCCGCAAGTTGGCTCTTTTTAAAATTGAATGTGTTCATAATAGCTCTGCTTTATAAAATGTTGTTCAAGAGAGGAGGTGCAGTGTAAGCACCTAGAATTTGTCAGTGAAATCTTAATTATGGGTTTGAAACTGTCACATTATCAACACGATATGTTGCGCCAGCCCCTTGGCCCCAATTAGGAAAAATCATTAATACATCTATTGCACTTACATCTAAACCGGCAGCTGATAAATCAGAAAGCGTATAAGTATATGTTTGCCATTCGTTTAAAACAGGGGCAATGCCTTCAACACTTTCAGTAAGTGCAAGCTCTACAGCAGAATCACCTTCGTTTGACTCAACTTTGAAAAACCATGGGGCATCGGGTGTGCTTGGCATACTCGTAACTTTCATATCAAACGTAATTTGACCAACCGTTATGATAGCGCTTGCATCAAATGCCTCGCCGCTTCCACCAACAGATGTGCGGCTATTAAAGCCCATTACGGTAGGCGTATCATTTATTGTAAATTCTGCTGTTATACCATGCTCTTCATCATCCATTACTTCCACGGGTGTTGAGCCGCTACAGCAGTCCCACATTGGCCAATCAAGATTTTGGGTATCAGAGAACACATCAAGTTCTGGGAAATCTTGAGTTATTTTTACATCATCAACTCTATAAACAGCACCATTACCAGTGCCCCATGCGGGGAAAATCATAACTACATCAATAGCACTAATATCTAAGTTTGCTGCAACAAGATCGGTTAATTTAAATGTGTATGTTTGCCATTGACCTACAACAGGCGCAATACCTTCAACGCTTTGGGTAATAGGCAATTCGGCTGCAGTAGGGGCATCTCCTGCGCTTTCAAGCTTAACAACCCATGTAGAGTTTGCATCAGCAGGTGCGCTAGTTACTTTCATTTTAAATTGAAAATACCCTTGTGCTAACAGGGGGGTTGCATCAAAAGGGGAGGCTACACCAGCTTCATCAGTAATGTTTGCCGCTCTTGAAATAAAACCGTTTACAGTTGGGTTTTCACCAACACTAAATTCAACTGTATTACCTTGCTGTTCATCAACAACTATTGCAGGAGTTGAACCTCCGCAACAATCCCACGCAGGCCAATTAATATTAAAAGAATCACCAAATATGGTTAATGGAGTAACTCCTCCAGCTATAGGAACTGGTGCATCACTCTCAAGCAAGGCATCGTCTAAGCTATCGTAACCTGGGCGAATGGTTTCACAACCTTTACCTGTATCAGGGTTTGATGCACATTGATAAACACGTACATAATCAATAGCAAAGGTTTGGCCGTTTTCAAATGCGCTAGCATCTATACCTAAATCATTAACGTTTTCAGGCCAGTCGCCACCTACGGCAAGATTTAATAATAGGTGAAAGTCTTTATCGAAAGGAGCGCTATCCCAATGCGTTTCAAGCTCGCCAGAACCTTGTTCAAAATACTCTGCAAACCAACCACGATGTTTTAAGCCTGCAGGCTCACCTTTTGAATTATACAAAACTTCTGATTGGCGCTGCGTTGCGTAAAGGTAACCATCTACGTACCAACGAATTTCGCCTTCTTGCCATTCAATAGCGTAGGTGTGAAAGTCATCTGCTGGGTTAGTATCTTCAGGGAATTTGTATTCTTGCCCTGTGTAGCTGTTATCTGGCCACGCGCGTCCGTAATGAAGAGTGCCGTGAATGCTTGACTCTATACCGCCGTCTTCATCCGGTGTTTTAAGGTTTACTGATTCTAAAACATCTATTTCGCCAGAACGAGGCCAAGTACCATAAACTTCATCAGTTGGCAGCATCCAAAATGCTGGCCAGCTACCTTGTCCTGATGGAAGTTTGGCGCGCACTTCAAAGCGACCATATGTAAAGTCGGCGTTGTAACGCGTATTTAAGCGCGCTGAAGTGTAAGGTTTTTCTGCACCTTCTGTCGCTGGTAGGGCAACAATGTTTAACACACCGTCTGCAATAAATGCATTTTGCTCACTATCGGTGTAACACTGTTTCTCGTTGTTACCACCGCCATCGCAGTTTAATTCATAGTTCCATTTGTTTGTATCAATGGCAGAGCCTTCAAATTCGTCGCTCCAAACCATTTGCCAATCTGATACTGGCTCAGAGGCATCTACATTTTCAAAATTTGATTTAGTGGCAGAGTCGCCACCACAGCCAGCTAACGTAACTAGAGAGATAGCGGCAAGTAAACGTGTAATGTGCGTTGTTTCAATGTTCATAACTGAACCCCGGTTTCAACAGATTATTGTCAGATTAATTGTTTTTCATACTGTAAGCGCTTACATTTTTGCATTGTGTTTTGTAAGCGCTTACAAATGATATTGTGCAGTGCGTTAATGGTCAACATATTTGTTTATTTTATTTACAATTAGTTTACGGTAAGACCAGTTTACCAATTGAGCTACTCATAAAAAATAACATTATATTAATAGATTAATCTCATTTAAAAAGATTTTAAAGTGGTATTTTCAACTCTTTTTTTGACTGTGGTTGAAAGAATATATTAATTTTATAATTTGGTATGCATTATTAAACCTCTAAAAACTGGCTTTTTTTTAGGCAAGCCGGTTACAAATATTATCAGTTATTTGTTTTTAAATGGCATAACGAGTAATCCCCAAAGGGAGGCGTTTTGTTTTTGGTTTGGGTATTCTTTTAAACCAATATCGATGTCGTAATCTGCTTTTTTTGCTTCACTTTTGTAGCTACCAAATAATTTATCCCACCAAATTACACTAAAACCATAGTTTGAGTTAGTTTCATTAACTACTTGGCTATGGTGAATTCGATGCAATATTTGCGTCATTAATATTAAACGCAGTGGTTTTTCAATGGCATTAGGTAGGCGTATATTTGCATGATTAAATAGTGCTAAACCATTAAGTGCTATTTCAAAAATAAGTACCGCAATAGCAGGTACGCCAAGAGCAGTTACTGCAATGAGTTTTATTAGTATGCTCAGTACAATTTCGATAGGGTGAAAGCGCAAGCCCGTACTGGTATCTACATGTGCATCGGCGTGGTGTACACGGTGCAAACGCCATAAAATAGGCACCTGATGAAATAATCTATGCTGCCAATAAATTAATATATCGAGTAAAAGTATGCTCAATATAATAATTAAACTGCTTGGTAGGGCTATTTGATTAAATAAGCCAATGCCGTGCTCTTGAGTGTAAAGTGCGATAGCGGTTAACCCAATAGGGGCCACTAAGCGCGCAATAACTGATGAAGCAAACACTAAACCAAAATTAGCAAACCAACGTGTACTGCTTTTAATAGGTGCTTGGCGAGCAGGCTTTTGCCATTCTAGCAGCATCATAATAACCAAAATGCAAAAAAAGAACCCTAAACGCCACCAAATTTCATTACTCATTGGCTTGTGTAACCTCATCAGCTTCTTGGAGTTTTAACGTGTTATAACCACCATGTATACGTGTAAAAATAGTAATAGCGCACGCAGTGGCAAAAATACTCGCCATTATGGCAAAGTGCTGCGGCCAAATACAAAAGGCAATAAACAGCGCTATGGTTTCTGTGCCTTCGGTTAAGCCGTTTAAGTAGTAAAAGCTTTTGTATTTAAATTGCGGTTTTTCGAGTTTAAATTTTTCGGCGGCTATGGCAAAGGCTAAAAAGCTTGAGCCTGTACCAATAAAAGTTACAAGTAATAACGATCCTGCTATCGAGTTTTGCTCAGGGTTTGCCAAAATAAAGCCAAGCGGAATAGCCGCGTAAAATAAAAAGTCGAGTGTAATATCTAAAAAGCCGCCGGCGCTTGAACTTAAATTAGCATGGCGTGCTAGTGCGCCGTCAAGCCCATCTAAAATGCGATTTAAAGCAATGGCAGCTAATGCGCCGTACCACATTTCAAAAGCAAGTAATGGCACAGCGAGCAAGCCAATTAAAAAGCCAAATACTGTTAGCTGATCGGGTGTTATGCCGCATTTATGTATCAGCATTACCACAGGCTTTAACAGTGGTTTTATTACAGGGGTGATAAATTTATCTAACATAGGGTGCCTTGTGCGCTTAAAGTACAGTATTTAAGGTGAAAAGTTTACCGTTTGCAGCGTCGTAATCGCTATGATCGTGCGTTACCATAATGGCAGGCAGTTTATGTTGGCGTATTTGGCTAAACACCAGTTCACGTGTATCAACGCGCAGTTGCGTGTCGAGCTTACTAAAAGGCTCATCGAGTAAAATAGCTTTTGGCTCACTTAATAACAGTCGTAATAGCGCAACGCGTGCTTGTTGGCCGCCCGACAAGCTATCGGGATGGCGATTGGCCATTCCTTTTAAACCAACTTGCTCAAGTGCGTGTGCTATTTTTTCAATGCGTTGTTTTTTATCCCCTTTGGGCATAGCAAAAGCAATATTACCCGTCACACTTAAGTGCGAAAACAATAAAGCGTCTTGATACAGTACGCCAATATGGCGTAAATGCGTGGGTAAATCATTTATATTTTTACCGTTAAGCCACACCTCTCCAGTGGCTTTAAAGCCACTGGGTAAAGTACCTGTAAGCCAATTTAATAAGCTTGATTTACCACTGCCCGATGGGCCCATAATTGTTAGAATTTCACCGCCATTAACTTGCTCGTTTAAGCTAAGTAGTCGCTCATTTTGGCGATAAAGCTGACAATTTTTAATCTGTAAAGATGACTGCATTAAAAAACCTTTAACTCAATACTGTTTAATATAGGTACTTTACACTCGTGCACTTTTAAAAAAGTACTTAGGTAAAACCCATGCCAGTATAAATCCAATAAGCGGGAGTGCCATTTGCATAATAGCGTATACGGCACTAGTGCGCCTACTTGCGCCATTTGCCAGGGTAACGGCTTCGGTTGTTATGGTGGCTATACGCCCGCCACCGGCTAAAAGAGTTGGTAAGTATTGGCCAAAACTGATCGCTAACCCCAATGCGGCTGCAATTAAAATAGGTGCAAATAACTGCGGTAATTTCACCTTAAAAAACACTTTGCTAGGCGCTGCGCCCAAACTTGCTGCAACGCGCGCAAAGCGAGAGTCTAACCGCCTATAAATGCTCGCGAGTGACAAAAATACGTAAGGCAAAACAAACAGTAAATGGGTAAACACCACATTAAAAAACGCGGCTTGGTTATTTACCCATTGTTGTATCCATACTAGGCCAAACAAAAAGGCAATACTGGGTACTAATAGCGGTAAGTAAATAATTAAACTGGTAAAGCGAGAGATGGGTTTGTCGCTTAACTGCTCCGACTCTAAACACAATAAAGTAACCGTAATGGCAAATACCGTTGTTACTAAACCAATAGCTAGGGTATTAAAAAGCGGGTTGCTCATTTGCATTAATGCACTGTTAAAATGCAGTAGTGTAAATTGCTCAGGGAGTGCATCGGGAAAGCGCCAAAAGCCGGCAACCGACCACAAAATAAGGGCAATTAGCGAGAGTAAAATAAAACCGATCACTAAAGTAGTGAGTATTACCGTTAGCTTTTGCCAATAAAATCCGCCGTATTCGCGCACTCCGTTAGTGAGTGAATCGCTAAATAATACTTTTATCGCTTTTTCGCCGCCAAGCCAAAGCGCAAGTAGCCCACCCGTGAGTGCCAGTTGTAGCAAAGCACCGGCTGAGGCTTTAATACGTAAGTTTAAATCGACATCGTTAAACCAATGCATAATAGCTACCGCTAATGTTGGCGGTGTATTTGGGCCTAAAATAAGTGGCATTTCTACACTGGCGCTGGCATAAGCGAGCACAGCTAAAATAGGTAAACGCAGCAGTGGGTAAAGGCTAGGGAGTATTACTTTAAAAAAGGCGGTCATGGGGCAGTAACCCAAATTAAGCGCAACTTTATGTTGCTGGCGTAATTTTTTGCCAAGCTCAGGCTGCGCCAGTACGCCTAGTGCCATTAATAACAAAAATGGCAGTTCTTTAAGCGTTAACCCTAAAATTATACTAATGCCGAATGAGTCATGCGGAAATAGGCCGTTTGGTGCAAGTTCCCACCCGCTTAACCAAGGCGATATAATTCGCGAAATCATGCCTGAAGGGGCAATTAAAAAACCTACCGCAATAGCCGCTGCAGCGTGTGGGATCACTAAAATAGGGCTCAGTAAACGCTGAATGCGGTTAAGCCAAGGGCTGTTAAAAAAAGCGGCTAAAATCATCAAAGTAATAATAAAAGCAAGTAAGGTACTTATTAAACCGGTGCCAATACTTAGCATAGCCATATTTACTAGGCCGGGTGTTTGCCAAAGCATGGTAAAGCCTTGCAAGCCAAATGTAGTTTGATCAAGTGCAGGGGCATAACCAAAGGCGGGTAGTAACACACTAATTAAGCCGCCAAGTACGGGTAAAATAAGTAAAACGAGTAAAAAGCGTGGGCTTAATTTTACTATTTTACTAAACATATCATGGCTTTTACGGGCGTGAGGCCCATGGCTTGTCGCCACTTTATTGCTAACAACATTCATTGGCTTACCCCATAGCGAGTTTGCCAGCCTTGCATTATGGCATTTACCCAGCTTGGGTGTGGCTCGCTCAATGTGCGCTTAATACTGTTAAAAGGCAGTGCGCTTGGGTGCGGTTTAGCTGTTTTAAACAAGGCTTGCTGATCAGGCGTTAGCCTTGATTGAATAAGTACGCTTTTATCGCCCCATATATGCGCTTTTTGCTTTTGAGCTTGCGCCTCTGGGCTTAATAAAAAGTTAGCGACTAATTGCGCACTTTGCGGGTGGCTTGCATTGTAAGGAATAGCCACAAAGTGAGTATTACTTAAACTGCCATCAGCCATTGCATAGCTGCGAATGCTTTTTGGTAAATCGTAGCGTTTAACGGCTGCGGGCACTTCGGGTGCTGAAAAGGTAAAGGCAATACTTAGCTCGGTATCGTCTACTAAACGGCGCATTTGCGCGCCACTTTGCATAAAGTGCGTGCCACCACGCCAAAGCGTAGGGTGTAGCTTATTTAAAAAGTTCCACAATGGGGTTAATACTTGTGCTGTGTTGTTAGCGGTAGCCGCTTGGTTTAACTGCGCTTTAATATTTTCGCTGCTTTGCTGATGCAGTATTACTAAGGCGTATTTTAAAAAGCTCATCCCTAAAAAATCAGGCGGCTTTGGGTAGCTAAAGCGCCCCGGGTTTTGTGTGCTCCAGTTTAATAATTCGTTTAATGTAGTAGGGAGTTTATTGTTTGTTTGTTCATTTATTGCAAGGCTGTCGTAATAAAAGGTGAGCGATGCTTGCCCCCACGGTGCTTCCATACCGTTTGTGGGTATGCCAAAGTCAAAATTAACTGCAGGGTTATTAGCGGGATCTGTGTATGCAAAGTGTGGCAGTTTATTTGCCCACTGTTTTAACAACAATGCGTGCTCGCTCATAGTGGCAAAGTTAGCGCCGTTTATCCATACCAGATCAACACTGCCTTGGTCATTATTATGTGCTGATTTTTCGGCCAACACACGGCTTACTGCTTCGCTGGTGTCGCTGAGCTTTACATGCACTAAGTTAATATTATATTTAGTTTTAACTTGCTGGGCAGCCCATTGAATATAGGCATTTATTTGCGCGTCGCCGCCCCAGGCATAAAAGTACACGCTTTGGTTATTACCAAGCGTTTCAATATTTTCCCAGCGAGTGAGTAGTTCTTTACTCATATTATGGGCGCTGTTATTAGCAAAAGTACTTAAGCTTGTTATTAAGCAAACGCAAAACGCGACACAGTAAACACTGTATCGCGTAGCTGTTTGCCAAAACTTACTGGCGTACATTTAAATCCCAGCTGTAGTCTAAAAATTTTACTTTCATGTCATTATTTCTAAGCGCTTTTTGCTGAGCGGGTACTAGTTTAAGTGCATCGCTATATTGCAAAAAAAACTGCAGTAGCGTGTCTGCACCTCTAAAACCTTTTTCAAAATCATCGCCGTACCACTTAAATATTGAAGACACGCTTAGCGTATTTTCTTGAGCCATATTGCGTGTCATATCTGATAAAAAGCGCACTGTTTGCTCTTGCAATTGGCTCACTAAATCAGTGGCTGTATAGGCTTCTTCTCGAAGCGCTGGGCAACCAATACTCGCGCAATTTACTGCAAAGTGAATACGTGGGTCGTTGTATCTACCGCTGCCACGTATTAAACCATGCTCTATATCATCAAGGCTGCGAGTTTTGCCAAGTAATGGCACAAACTCTTTACTCCATGGTGAGCTAAAAAAGCTCCCTAAGTCTTTAATTGACTTAATATCAGGGTACTTAGTCAATATAAGTTCAACAGTCCACGCATTATAAGCATTGATTAAAAAAGCGAGTTGCTTAGGCTTTTCCCATGCGTCAAATTCGCTTTGCGTTACAGCCGTTAACGAATCTAAATACGTTTTTAGCTGTGCATGCTCACGTTTTATAGCAGCGTAATCAACCTCAGTACTGTGATTATGATTAATAGCGACAACATGCTTATTTAATAATGCATTCCAGCTATCGTGCATGTTTTGGGCTTGGGTCGAAAATGATGTTGCAAACGATGTTACAACTAAAGCCGAACCAAGTAGCAATGCTTTTAGAGGTGTTTTAAACATATTAGCCTCTGCGCCATGTGTGGTATTTTTCAAGCAAGTTAAGCACTTTTTCAGGTGCATGAGCGCGTTTCCACTCACCTGCTGCGTATTTGTTTCCTTCAGCCCAAGTAGGGTAGCTGTGTATAGTACCGAGTATTTTGTTAAGACCTAAGCCGTGTTTCATTGCCAGTACAAACTCAGCAATTAAATCGCCAGCGTGTTCAGATACCACGGTAACGCCCAATATTTTGTCTTTGCCTTTGGGTGTAATCACTTTAATAAAGCCTTTTGTAGCGCTGTCGGTAATTGCACGGTCTAGCTCTTCAAATTCAAAGCGAGTAATTTCGTAATCTATGCCTTTGTCTTTTGCGTCTTGCTCGTTTAAGCCAACACGTGCTACTTCTGGGTCAATAAACGTAGTCCACGGAATAACACGGTAATCTACTTTAAACTTTTTAAGGTGACCAAATAAGCCATTTACCGCTGCGTACCAACCCTGATGAGCTGCCACATGTGTAAATTGGTATGGACCTACAATATCACCCGCTGCAAAAATATTAGGGTACAGTGTTTCTAGGTATTCGTTAGTTACTACTGTGCGGTTTGTTTCAATGCCTAGCTCTTCAAGACCGTAACCTTTAAGGCGTGCACTTCTACCAACGGCACATAATAGCTCGTCGTATTCAATATCTATTTCTTTGTCGTTATGTTTAACAACAATATATTTTTTACCATCGCGAGCTTCACAGCTTAGTGCTTGGTGCGATGTTAAAATATTAACGCCACTTTCGGTTAACGCTTCGTGAGCAAAAGTAGACACTTCAAGATCTTCTTTGATCATGATGCGCTCCGCCATTTCAATTTGCGTAACGCTTGAACCTAAACGTGCAAAGCTTTGTGCTAATTCGCTACCAATTGGACCACCACCAAGTACTACAAGTTTTTTAGGTGCCTCATCTAGCTCTGCAAATTTATTCCACAATGTATCGCTTGTTACATAGCCTGTTTCTTCAATACCAGGTAGTGACGGTACAAACGGGCGTGCGCCAGTGGCAATAACAATAGTACGAGCGGTGAGTGTTTGCGTGCCACCGTCGTTAAGTTTAATTTCTACAGTCCACGGGTCGATTAATTTACCGTAACCTTTTACAACATCTACGCCTAGGTTGGTGTAACGCTCAACGCTGTCGTGCGGTGCTACATCGGCAATAACTTTATGTACACGTGCCATTACTTTTTTGAACGAAAACTGCGGTGTCGCATTTTCTAGGCCGTAGTTTTCACCATGGCGAATTTGTTCTGCAATTTTAGCGCTTTTAATGACTGCTTTACTTGGAACACAACCATAGTTTAAACAGTCACCGCCCATTTCGCCCGCTTCAATAAGGGTTACTTTTGCTTTAACAGCAGCGGCTATATAACTTGTTACCAAACCACCTGCGCCTGCGCCAATAACAATCATGTTACGGTCGAAGCTTTTAGGTTTAGTATAGTTTTTGTATACACGACGTTTTTTAAACACGTTTAAGATCCCTTTAGCAATAAATGGGAATACGCCCAATAAAGCGAATGATAAAATTAAGTCCAACGATAAAATGCCCGATAAACTCTCTATTTGAGCAAGCTGCGTACCTGCATTAACAAATACAAATGTACCGGCTAGCATACCCACTTGGCTTACCCAGTAAAAAGTCCATGACTTGATGGCTGTTACGCCCATTAACAAGTTGATTAAAAAGAACGGAAACACCGGCACTAAACGCAACGTAAATAAGTAAAAGCCGCCTTCTTTTTCAACGCCTGCATCAATGGCTGCTAAACGATCAGGAAATCGCTTTTTAATGGTGTCGCGCAATAAGTAACGTGATACTAAAAAGGCCAATGTAGCACCTATGGTTGATGCAAACGATGCAACCAATAAGCCTTCAACTAAGCCAAATAAAGCACCCGCTGCCAGTGTTAAAATAGCCGCGCCCGGTAAAGACAATGCAGTAACCACCACATACAATAAAAAGAATCCGCCAATTATTAATAGCGGAGATTGCGCTTTATATTGGCTAAACTGATCCATCGAGCCTTTTAAGCCCTCAAGCGTAAGTAGTTGGTGCAAATCAAAATGAAAGAACAGGCCGATGGCGACCGCTGCAATTAATAACAAAAGTATTTTTTTAATCATGTTCTCTCTCTTTCAAACTTGTCTTTAAAAATTATGCGTAAGCGTCAGCTTGGCGTTTATTGGTAATTCAGGAAAAGCCAAGGTTGCACCAAAATAACCGCCTTCAAATACAGGGCGCCAATTTTTTTGATTGGTAACGTTGTTTACATCTAAGCGTAACTTGGTGCTAGGCGTAAAAGCATAGCTAGTATTTACGTTTAATGTGTACTGATCGCGAATATGTACGGTTGCCAAAAAGTCTAATGGGTAACTCTTTGTATATAGACCTGAAAAACCCGTTTGCCATTTCGAATTAATTGAATAATTTCCGTTAAAGCTAAAAGATTGCTCTGGAATGCCTTGAACTTGGCTACTTGAAGGCGCAAATGCGGTAAAACTAGGAGCGCCCACACTGGTGCCTGCAATAATATCAGGGCGTGAGTTGTCAAATGCATCGGCTACTTGGGCAGAATCTTGACTACTTGCAGAATTATCGTAGCGGGCGTCAATGTAGCTATAACCTGCGCTTAACCAGTACGGGTAGGCATCGTAAAATACTTGGCTTTCAAAACCTGTGGTGCGAATACCGGTATTACTGCCATCGCGGTTACGTAAACTACGGCGTTGACTAAATATTGCGCCATCAGCGTACCAATCGCTATTGGTTGGTGCATATTTTAAACCAAATTCAACTAGGGTATTTTCGGTGGCAAAATTTTGTGCACTAATGGTATTGTCGCCACCAAGTGTAGTGCCGCCAGCCATGCTATTTGATGTGGCTTCGTTGTAACTTGCTGCGCCATAAGTGGTGTAATCATCGCTGAGTCGGTAATTAAAACTTACTTGCCCTGAATGCAAAGTGTCGTTAATGCTGTCGCTGGCGGCAATTTGCCCTACAGGTGCTATTGGGTCGTTTGCTTCTACGTCATAAAAATCAACGCGGTAGCCAACACTTGTATGAAACTTATTAGTCCAATCAGAATCTTGCTGAATAGCAAAACCCGTTTGCCATGAGCGCGAATCGGTAGTGTCTGATAAGTTAAAGTCGCCACTGCCGTCGTTATTAATATCGTACTGACCACCCGGCGATACAAATACACCTGGGCGAAGTTCAACAAAGCGTGCTTGTTGTGCATCAGTTAAAGGAATGCGGCGATTTGAAATTGGGCCAGTTAAATCAATAGGTAAGTCGGCTTCTGTTGTAAATTGGCTGTAGCCTAGCACGCGGTTGTAACGCACATCAAAAGCAAAAATTGTTTGCTGTTCGTTGCTCCATTGGTAAGTCAGTTCGGTACGGTTTTGCGCGGTATCGGCACCATCTATAATTTCAACAAAGCTATTTTGTGCAATTTCTTCGCGTTGTAAGTGCTGAAAATACGTAATATTTTTTATAGATGCATTGTTTGAAAGTTCACGCTTATAAATGCTGTGTAGTAAATAAGTAGTGGCTTCGTTTTGATTGTCAGGGTCGGTAAGTACTGTACTACGGTCTATTTTTACTTGCCCAGTAGGTGAAACAATAGAACCTGCCGTTGGAACTGAACTGCCATTGGCTTGCACGCCTTGGCCGGTAATATAAAGGCCATCATCAATTAAGGCTTGAGTAGGGCGGTTAATACCTGCGTTATCGGTAAATTCAACTTGGTATAACTCAAAGTTAATATCCCAGCTGCTCTTGTCATCAGGTAACACCTTAAGTGCTGCAAATAGGCTGTCGCTTTTCGTGCCCGAAAAGTCGTAGTAACTGCCGTTATCAATGTGTTCAGCGCTTACTCTAAAACCTACTTTGTCTTTTACTATAGGTGCACTGTAATCAACTAAAACGCTGTACTGATCCCATCGTCCTGCAGATACCGTTGCTTTGCCTTTACTGTCGTCAGTTGATGCTTTTTTAGAATGTAAGTTTACAAAACCACCGTTGCGTTGGCTTGAGCCAAATAATACCGGTGGCGCGCCTTTTACTACATCTATTTGTTCTATAGAGTTGAACGATAACGGCACGCCAAAGCCATTATTACCTGCTTGGCGGCGTGTACCATCTTGGAAAAGCTCACCTAGTTGCCCACGAATAGTAGGTAAACTTGGTGCCCCAAAACCACTGGCTGAATAGGTATTAGGGCTTACTGCAAGTACATCTTGTAAAGTCGTAATATTGAGTTGTTCTATTAACTCGCTTGAAATTGGTGTTACTGAACGAGCTATATCTCGTAGAGCTAAGTTGTCGCCAAAAGGGCCGTCTACAGTGGCATTTTTAACCGAAAGACCTTGAGATTTAATAACTTGGCTTGCCACCTCAATACGCTCAATTGCGCCTTCTTTTGCTGATTTTGATTCTTCGGCTGCAAAAGCATTAAGTGGTGTATTTAATATGGTGGCTAGGGAAAGTGCTAAATATGCGTGTTTCAAACGTTTTCTCTCTACGGTTAAAATGTTGTTGGCGATAAAGACCGAAAGGATTAAAAATAACTTTCAGTAAAATTTTGATTCTTTTTGTTTTTTAGAACATAACAAAACAGATGCATTACAAAGTTGGTAATTAAGTACTATTGTTTTATTAGTCGATAAAATATTAATAGGGCGATTGTATTAGAGTGAATGTAAATGTTTGCTTTTAATAGGATTTATTAATTATAGACTACTTTCAACCTGCTAACATTTTAAAAGAGTTAACTTTTATGCAGCATTTTTAAATTACTTAAATAAGCTTCACTTTTAGTACAGCATGGCTTAACTAATGAATTTAATTAAAAATTTTTGAAATAAAAATAACTTATACGGTCTAGCTTACTTCTACGTTTATTAATATTCATTTAAGGAAATTTTATGACAGGTTCAATGAATTCTGATGTGCAAAACCGTTTGCAGTGGTCACTTTTATCTTTGCGTTTAGGCGTGTTTATTGTAATGGTTATGTGGACATTCGATAAGTTTGTTAATCCTGGGCATAGCGCACGTATTTTTGAACATTTTTACGGTATTAGTGGCTCTACAGATATAGTGGCTTACATTATTGGTGCGGTGCAGTTAGTGCTTGTTTTAGCATTTTTAGCAGGTATTAAAAAGCGTATAACGTACGGTATCATTTTTGTAATGCATGGTTTATCTACACTTTCTTCGTACAACCAGTACATAGATGGCTTTAATAACTTATTATTCTTTACTGCATGGCCAATGTGGGCTGCGTGTTTTGCACTTTACTTATTACGCGACCAAGACGTGAAATTTACTGTAAAGTAATAAAGTACATGCAAAAAAATTGGTTATAAGCCATAGGGCTTATAACCAATAAGTACACAGGGAGTGTGTGGAAGTAGGTTTGCATGTTATGCAACTAATGCATTGCGTCGTTGTATTGCTCAGCAAGGCTCTCTTTTTGCCCTTCGGTAAGTGCTTTACCCGCTAATTGAAACACTTCGTGTTCTTCTTCACTTAAATGATGATGTACCAAATGGTGTAGCTTTTTAGCTGCAACTAACCATGCTGACGAGCTCATTTCGGTATCTTCAAGTTGTTCAATTAATTCATCAATTTCGTGATGTTCAGCTACGCTGTGGCGCGCTTTTTCATGAGTTAAGTCATCAAACATAAGTGGGTTATAAAAGTAACGTTCTTCAAATTTTGCGTGATTTTCTAATTCTGTTTTTAGCTCATCCATTAGCGTGTGGCGCTGCTCTGTGTCGCCGTGTGTTTGAATAAGCGCATCTACCAATTCTCGTTGTTTGTCATGGTCATGACGTAGTGCTTCAAAAATATTCATAACTAGTCCTTTTACAATTTATTTGCTTATATCATTAACTAGCAAACTAAATGCCAAATATTAAGTTATTGTATTTTAATAAATTTAATTTAATTTTTTATTCTTTGGCTGCGATCACTGTAAATTTTACAGTGATATGAATGCAATAATTTCAGGCTTTTGCGTAGTTCAATTATAAAAGTGAGTATAAATTCCTACAGAACCTTACAAATATTTACTGGTTGTTTATTTTATTGCAGTGATAAAGTAACAGCGTTATTTAGGTACAACCTATATGTTACTCCCACATATAACATCAATCGGTATAAATGCAGGTAGCACGTTAACTTAATAGGATAGTTTAAGGATGAACATAAAAAGCCCCGTCGCCGCATTACTACTGTGCGCTTTACTGAGTGCATGTAGTACAGCCCCGCGTTCTGACTCTAACTTATGCATTGAAGAGGCTGAAATGGTTGATCGAAATGGCGCTC
This sequence comes from Pseudoalteromonas sp. Z9A6, assembly GCF_011378805.1. NCBI lineage: Bacteria > Pseudomonadati > Pseudomonadota > Gammaproteobacteria > Alteromonadales > Pseudoalteromonadaceae > Pseudoalteromonas > Pseudoalteromonas sp. Z9A6. Next base: position 13,519 of record NZ_WTKZ01000019.1, on the reverse strand, counting down.
AAACAAGCTCACAGGTTTACAATCAATGCATTAGCGCACAAATTAAAAAGGATGAAAAAAATAACACTTTTTTTGATGCCATCGGTACGTTCTTTTTTGAATTTTTTGTAATGGTGGTAGAAAAGTAAATAGGCTAACTTGCAGCTGTAATTTAAAGTAAATAAGTTGCGTAAAAATAGGATTATTTATGAAGCAATTATTGATAGCAATTTCACTTTTTTTATTACTAAGCGCTTGTGCGGCGCAGCCTTACGCAGGCTCGGCAAAATGTATGGAACAAGCAGATATTGCATACGAAACCGATACACGTAAAAATGAGACATTAGATAATGAATGCAAAGCTGCAAAAGTAAATACGCCTAATAAAGAGCTTGAGAATCATGGCTTGGTTGATAGAAGCCTTTTACAGCTAATCGTTAGCTTTTTAAATGGCGTATTTTAATAGTAAAAGTATAATTAAATAAGGTATGTATGAGGGAAGAACTAAGAGCAAAAATAATTACTGTGTGCGATAAAAAAATAGCAGCTAAAGGCGAAAATGTAGGGCTTTCTTTTTATGCATTTTTTGCCAATAAAAACGACGACCCAGAGCTACTTATGGAGGCCGCTACTTGGTGGATACACACTCATAAATTAGATCATTTTGTAAAAGCACATAAAATTAAACAGATGGTTTTAGATGGACTTTAGTCAATTAACTGAGCAAGTACTTTTAGCTGTATTTATCTAATCAACAACGATTTGGTTTCTGCCGTTTTCTTTTGCTTTATAAAGTAATTTATCTGCATGCTTAATAAGAACATCTAGTGTGCTTTTTAAAGGGCTACTTACAGAGGCTCCCACACTAAAAGTGATTTTTGTATTACTAGGAAGGTCTTTTATATTACTACAATGCTCGGTAAACCTAGTGGCTAGCTGGTCAAATATATCTCGAATAGCTAGTTCGTCAACCGAATTTAGTGCAAACAACCATTCTTCGCCGCCGTAGCGGCCAAACTGATGATCACCACTTAGTGTTTCTTTTGCAGCCTTTGCAAAGGAAATAAGAACTAAATCTCCAACATCGTGACCAAATTGGTCGTTAACTTTTTTAAAGTAGTCTAAGTCAACAATTGCTATCGTCATTTTACCTTCATCAAGCTTTGCTTCTGCTGCGCGCATTATTCCTCTGCGATTAGGGCTATTTGTTAGATAATCTGTTAATGAAATATCGTGATATTTTTGACGTTGTCGAGCTTGCCGATAAAATAAAAATAATGAAGCAATCACTAAAATAAACGCAATAGCAGCGCTGAGTCGCCAAATTATTTTTTGTTGGTACTCTTCTTTAGCTTGTAGTTCACTAATGTCTTTTTCGTACTCTAGTTGCTGTATTTTTTCTTCTTTTTCTTTTACTTCAAACTGTACCTGTAGTGTTTTTATATTACTTTCACTGGTAGCTTCGTAGTGTTTTTTTGTATAAAGGAGCTTTTGTTCAATTGCTTCAAAAGCCTCGTTAGTGTAGTTAAGGCGTCGCTTTAGCTCATAGCGTTTACTTAAAAAATCGGCTTTATAAATACTGCGGCTGAATTTATCTAAGTTTAAAAATACCTCATCGTTTGCTTCATTTGCTTGATCAAGTAAATCTAGTTTTATATATATGTCAGCTAACAAAATGAGCGATGCGAGTTGCATGTCGTGTACACCTGCAGAACGAGCAAGCTCAATGTTCTCTTTAGTTAAAGTTAAAGCTTTATCGTAGTTTGCTTGTAAGTACTCAATGCTAGCAATTGAGTATTGGGCAAAGGTTAAGCCTTTTTGCATATTAGCTTTTTTAAAATAGAGCAATGCTTTGTCTAGGTATATTAAGGCATCTTTAGGTTTTTTTATCTCGAGCAATATATTGCCTAAACTCCAATATGCTTTTGCAGTAAAAAGCCCGTCTTGTGTTTGCTCATATGCCGCAACCGCTTTTTTTGCATAATATATGGCTTTGTCTTTTTCGTTTAGATAATTATATGCATCGGCTATTTTTCTAAAAAAGTATCCCTGAGATGCTGAGTCGTCATCTTTTAATGCTAATTCTAGCCCCTCTAGTGCAACATTTAGGGTCTTTTTCAATGCGTCTGTATCGGTGTAATAGTAAGCAAGTGCTCGTAAAATAATAATTTTTTCTTTAGATGAATGCTGTTGCAGGCTCTCTTCTAATTTTGTGGCTAGCTTGTGTGCTGGAGCTGGGTTTGCATCCCTCGCTAGAGACTTGAGTTGTGATTCGAGAAATAATAAATATACACTTTTTTGGTTTGGTAACTCTTTGTTCTTTAAGTAATAGGATAAGTGAGTATTTAACGCTGCGTATTTTTCTTGTCTAAAAAGTAACTCCGCATACAAAGCGGCCGCTTCTAAATGAAGCTTTTCCCAATTTTGATCTTTGCTTATTTTAAACGCTTGAGTGAGTTTGTCTCCATTTTGAAGATAGTCTAATTCATTTAGTTTTATGTTATTGATGAGAGTTTGAGTTGTGTCAAAGTCTAGCGCATGTGAAGTTGCATTTAATGAATCGCCGTTAGCAGAGGCAAGTTTACTAAAAAGTAAAAATAAAAGAAGAACAATATACTTTGCCCATAAAGTATTACCTAAAAGCTTTATTTGTGTATTGTTAGCCATGTTAATCCTTTGCTGATTTATTTTTATTATTGAAATACTTATTCACAGTGCTTAATAAACTTGGGTTTGAACAGTTTTTATACTTCTCATTGAAAAAATAAGACCACAAACGATATCAATTTAATTAATAAAAACAAACACATTGTATAATATAGTCGCTGTAGTTATGGGTTTTATTAAAAATCAGCGGCTACTTCAAACTCTAATCGCTCGAGCGTAATAGGGTGAGTAAATGCTAAGTATTCTGCATGTAAATGTAATCGTTCGGCTTTTTGCCCGTAATGTGTGTCGCCTATAATTGGCATGTTTAAACCTAAGCTGTGCGCACAATGCACTCTTAATTGATGAGTTCGCCCTGTTTTAGGGTATAACTGTAATCGGGTAATATTGTTGTTACGCTCTAAAACCTGCCAGGTAGTAAGTGATGGCTTACCGTGTGTGTAACACACCATTTGGCGCGGTTTATCATCAAAGTCGAGCACTAAGGGTAAATCAATTACTCCGCTATCCTCAGCTACGTTACCATTAACTAATGCGACATAACGTTTATCTATGGTGCGTTCAATAAACTGCTTTTGCAGTGCTTTGTGCACGCGTTTATTAAGTGCAATCATCAATAACCCAGAAGTCGACATATCTAATCTGTGTACAATTAGTGGGCCTGATGCCTCTGGAAACTGCGTTTTGATTCGCATATAAACTGAGTCATCAATATTAACGCCAGGCACTGATAAAAACTCAGCGGGCTTATTTACCACAAGTAAGTCGTCATCTTTATAAACAATACTTAAATCTTTACCCTGAGCTGGGTTGATAAGTAGCGGGTTATCTTCAACCATTAAACCCTTTAGCATGTGCCCAAGTATTGGTTGGCATTTACTGTAACAAGAAGGGTAGTAGTTTTTATGCTGCCTAATTGCTGATTTAGGTGCTGCTCCCCACCAAAACTCTGCCATAGCAAGTGGCTTTAAGTCATGTTTATAGGCGTATTGTAATAATTTAGGCGCTGCACAATCGCCAGCACCCGAAGGAGGAGTGTGCTCAGGTAATGCTGCGAATATGGCATTTAAGTCTGTAGTTTCACCATTTGCATTTAAAAATTGGTACTGCGCAAATAACTTTTTTTGTAAGCTTTTAGAAAGCGTTTTACGGCGCTTTTTTAAATGAGCAATTTCATCAGAAATATTGATGTGTGTTTGCTGCAGTGACTCGATTATATTTTGCCAATAGGCTTTAAGTGCCAGCAGTTGCTTTTTTTCTACGATACTTTGCCCTGCAAGCTTATTTTTTAACTGCTCAAAATCACTTTCGCTAAGCTCTAATTCGCCTTCGGTACGTTGTATTTTACGTTGCTGACGACCGGCTTGCATTACTGCCTGTTGGGCTAATAGTGCTTGCTGGTAGCTTTGTGTTGCATCATCAAGTTTGCTATTAACTTCAAGCAGTTGTTCATTATTTTCTAATTGCTCAATTTGAGCATTAATATCGTTAATTATTTTACTTTGAGCCAAATAGGTATCGTCTTGCAGCTGCATACTAGAAACAGGCGGCACAAAGCTAATATTGCCTTTATCACCTTCAATTTGCCCCGAATAAGCGCTTAAAAAGCCTAATTGTTGCTTAGCATTTTGCACCACTAAAACCCCAAACATTTTACCTGCATTTTCTGCTTTTAAATGCGTTAACGTTTCAAGTTGTTGCTGTAATTGTTTTGTGGCTGCTACAGCTAATGGTTGCGGCTCGTAATAAAAAGGGAAAGTAAACTTTTCAGGAAGCGCGAGAGCATCAATATTTTGAGAAAATAATGTAAAGCAAGAAGCAGAATTTGGCATAGAAGTAAGAGAAAAGCATTCAGTAAAATAATTGAGCGCATAATAACATATTCATAGTTAAGCCACTAAAAATCTCGCACCCGCATATTCATAAACACTTTAAAGCGGACATTCATGTTTTATGTATCAGTATGGGGCGCAGCAGACTTAGGCGTTTGTTAGTAAAGTCTCAGTAGTAATATATCTATCATTATCAAAATATTTAAGCTTATCGATTCTCAATAATTGAGCGCATTTCGAAACGACGACTTACCTGATAGATCAGAGACGAAAAATCAATTTACAGAATAACTGAATATTTAGGAGTTCTATATTATGAGTCAAAATATCGCAAGTTTTATCACTAAAACCCTCGAACAAGCTGGCGTAAAACGTATTTGGGGAGTAACTGGCGATTCACTTAACGGCATTAGTGAAAGTCTGCGAAAAATGGAAACAATTGAATGGCTAGGTACGCGACATGAAGAAGTTGCCGCATTTGCAGCTGGTGGCGAAGCCCATTTATCAGGCGAGCTTGCGGTGTGTGCGGGTTCTTGCGGGCCAGGTAACCTTCATTTAATTAATGGCTTATTTGATTGTCAGCGCAATAATGTACCAGTATTAGCAATTGCCGCACATATTCCTTCATCTGAAATTGGCAGTAGTTATTTTCAAGAAACCCATCCGCAAGAATTATTTAAAGAATGCAGTGTGTATTGTGAAATGGTGTCGAGCCCTGAGCAAATGCCGTACCTGCTAGAAACAGCAATGCGACAAGCAATATTAAATAAAGGCGTGAGTGTACTTGTGCTACCTGGCGACATTGCATTAAAAGATATGCCTAATGCTATTAAGCCAAAATGGAACGTGCCAAAACCAGCAACGTATACCCCCGCTTTATCTGATATTGAAGCAATGGCGACTCATCTTAATAAAAGTAAAAAAGTAACCTTATTGTGTGGTGCTGGTTGTAAGGATGCCCACGACGAAATTGTTGCGCTAGCCGAAAAATTACAAGCACCGATAGTGCATGCCATGCGCGGTAAAGAATTTATTGAATACGATAATCCTTACGATGTTGGTATGACCGGATTTATTGGCTTTGCATCGGGCTATCATGCAATGCAAGAAGCCGATACGTTATTAATGATTGGTACTAGTTTTCCTTATCGTGCTTTTTATCCCGAAAATACCACCATATTACAAATTGATAATCAGGCTGCGTCACTCGGGCGACACGTGCAAATTGACTGTGGCGTGTTAGGGGATACTAAAAATTCAGTGACCACACTGCTTGATTATATTAAAGGTGAACGGACAAGTTCGCACTTACAAAAATGTGTTAAAAACTACAAAGAGTCTCGACAAGATCTTGATGAACTTGCCAGTGGCAAAACCTCGCAAAATTTAATTCACCCGCAATACCTAACACGTTTACTCAACGAGCAAGCAGCTGACGATGCTGTTTTTACTTGTGACGTAGGTACGCCAACAGTGTGGGCTGCGCGTTATTTATCAATGAATGGTAAGCGTCGCTTAATTGGCTCGTTTAATCATGGCTCTATGGCAAATGCGATGTCGCAGGCAATGGGGGTTCAATCTGTTGATAGAGATCGCCAAGTAATTGCAATGTGTGGTGATGGTGGCTTTTCGATGTTAATGGGGGATTTAATCTCACTTAAGCAGCTTAATTTACCAATAAAGATTGTTGTTTATAATAATCGCTCACTTAGTTTTGTAGCTATGGAAATGAAAGCCAGTGGGTTTTTATCAAGCGATACCGATTTAGAAAACCCAAGTTTTGCTAACATTGCACAGGCTTGTGGCTTAAAAGGGATTCATGTGGATGACCATGAAAAATTACCATCAGCAATGAACGAGATGATGAACCACTCAGGACCTGTTGTTTTAGAAGTCGATACTGCAAAACAAGAGCTTTCAATGCCACCGCAAATCAAATTAGAGCAAGCAAAAGGCTTTAGTGTTTACATGATGAAGGCGTTAATAAATGGTAAAGGTAACGAGATTGTAGAGCTTGCCAAAACTAACTGGTCACGCTAGTTAGTTACTCCCCTATTGAGTACTTTTGCTCAATAGGGAAGTATAAAGCAATAATGTCCTCTATGATTTGCTTATTGAAAATGTATACCTTTCACGTAATGTAAAAAACGTCTGACATACTTTCTTAAATATTAATAAACCATAGTGCTCTCTTGTAACTTGTTGAACTAAAAGTAAAATAACATGAAGTTTGTATAGAGTAGGTAATAGTAATAACCTATAAGGTCAATTACGTGTTTATAAAAGTAGGTATAGAGCGTTGATTAAAATTGAAGACTTTTCTTTAGCATGGTGCTAGATTAGCTCATCCTATGGTGATTTTTCTAAAGATACACTAAATAAACTTATTCCGTTGAACGAAGATCAAGCAAGAGCATTAATTGCTACTACACCTATTAACTTTCCGGTCGGAGCAAAAAGATTCGACTCCACACAAGGGAGTGAGTTAACACGCCAATGGTTAAAGGGCTTAGTAAATGATTCGCAAACAGTAACAATTTGCTGGGATTAAGAAACAGCGCTTACCCTACCTTGGCTAGTTTTTTGTGATTACTGGGATGATTCTTGCTATCCATCAAGTGATGACATAAATCTGTATTTAACCTGAACTCTGGTTAAGAGATTTACTAAAATATTGAATCATAGTGATATTTAAATTTATTTTCTCTAGCCAGAGATTTTTAGTGGAAAACAAGGCGAATTTACGCGTCAATAGCTGGCCTATTGCAAGTAAATTCAACGCAGTTAGCGCTGAAAATAGCTGCTTGAGATAGATTTATTATCCAGAGTTCAGGTTATTTAGAAAGCGGTGAACTGTTTTTACGTTGGAATCACTATGAGGTTTTTGAGTTTGACTCAAGTGCAATGTAATGAGCTAAAACACTTAGCATTGGCCTCAATTGCTACTTAGTAGTTGTTTTTAGTTTAACGTTTTACTCGCTTTACTCAATTAAAGTAAAGCGAGTGCTTAGTATCACTTACAAACTCTTTTTAGGCGGTAGGGCTACGTTTGCAAATATTAGTCCTGCAACAAGCGACATAAATATTAAAAACGTTTGCTGGCCTATATGCTCTGCGTATATAAAGTCTTGGCCTTCAATGAGTGAGTTTAAGCCAATATAGGTTTTGCTACCTGGTACTAATACAATCAAGCCTTGCATGGCCACAATAGAGGCCGGCGCATTAGCAACGCGGTTAAACAAGTTACTAAAAATACCCACCGACAAAGCACCCACAAACGTACCTAATGTGTAATCAAGGTACATAGCCGAGCCAATACTGGTGCCGTACGCTATAAAGCCTGATGCTATAGACCACACAGCGTGCTTAAGTTTGGTTCTAAAAATAACGATTAAGCTGCTACAAAGTAAAAATATAGCCAGCCATGCTGTCCACTTTGGTAATGGTTCAGGTTGTACAAAGTCAGCTTGCCCAAAGAGTGCAAAGCCAATGCCTATGCCAATAAAACCGCCAAAATAGAGTTTAAATAACAGCATAAACGAGTCCATGACTCGTGCTGTACCCGACACTAAATGCCGCGCTGCAAGCTCTGCTAAGCCAAGCGCAAGTGCTAAACCGGGTATAAATACAATAATGGCTGAAAGTACCACCAAGCGTATGTTTATTTCAGGTGTTATATACACACTTACTGCACACGCAAGTATTGCCGATATTATGGCTACCAATGGCTCAAGCATATGGGCTACGCGTTTTGAGCGCCCAGACCAAAGCACAAACAAATAAACAACTAAAGTAAGAAGCGATGACCAAATAACATCAGTCCAGCTAGTACCCATTAACATTGCAAACGCACCACCAGAAGTTGCAAAGGCAACGCCCGTAACAAGTTTATTGTATGGGTTTGGCATGTCGTAGATAGCATCTAGCTGGGCGTCAACTTCTTGTAAAGTTAGCTTGTCGTCAAGCATTTGGTTTACAAGATCGTCGGTGTCGGCAAGTGAGCCTAAATCGTGATCGCCAGGGTCTACACGCGCAACATGGGTGTACTCGTCTTCGTGGCCATCAGTCCAAATAACAAACGTTACCGAAGTTGGCGACATAACAAACGACGATTTAAGTCCTAAATATGTAGCCACTTCCATTAGGTGGGCTTCTAGGCGGTAAGCAGGCGTACCATACTTGTGAAGCATTTTACCCAATTTAACGATAAATTTGCGTTTTTCTGTAAAGGTTGCAGTTTTCAAATCTTTTTGGACCAAATATTGCGATAACTAAGCTAAAAATATAGACAATACAGCTAAAACTGCCCACGTTTGTTGGGCGCGATTTTAAACACTAATTGGTGTGTGTCTAGTCATTTTTAATCTAATTTTTTATTTTTTTCAGCTATCCATTGCGACATGTATTGAGTGCTGCGCATTGTATGATGTTTGAGCATTTGGCCTGTAAAGTTTTTTTCGCGATGAGCGTTTAAATCACTACTTATTGAATCGACTTTTTGAATTAACGCAGCGCTCAATTGTACTTTATTGTACAGCGTATTAAGGAGCGTGTTGCCATTTTGCTGCGCTTGTTCAAAGTCACTTTGATTGGTGTACATTTCAACAGCAGCATTGGCAAAATCGTCGGCAGTGTTGGCTATTTTACCAGGCCATGGTAAATCGTTATGCATGCCCTCTGCACCAATATTAGTGGTAACGCTGGGTGTTTGCATAATCATGGCTTCAAGCAATTTACCTTTTATGCCTGCACCAAAACGCAGTGGTGCTAAACATACGCGTGCGCTTTGCATTACATCAAACGCATTATCGGCCCAGCCTTTTATTAAAAACCCTGTTTTAGGGTTATTTAGTGCCGTGGCTTTTGGTGGTGGGTAAGAGCCATAAATATGTAGTTCTGCTTTTGGGAGTTGCTTGCGAATAAGTGGCCATATTTTTTGTAAGTAAAGTACAGCATCCCAGTTTGGCGCGTGTCTAAAGTTACCTATGGTCATAAAGTGCTGGCGCTGCTCAAACGTTTTTGTACTTGTAGGTAATGAGCTTAAATCGACCATAAATGGTAAATGGTGTAATAAGCTTGGCTCTATTTTAAATACGCTGTTTAGCAGGCTCATTTCATAACTTGAAATAATTAAGCTTAGGTCGCAGCGTAAAATAGCGGCAATTTCGCGTTTTGCTATGTCTGAGTGTAAATCGCTGGTTGTAAACTCGCGCTCACCTTTAAACGCTTCGTGACGAGCGTTACGCAAACATTGTAAATCTTCGGTATCGAGAATTTTAACGGCATTTGGGCAATGTTTATCGACGCGCCAGCCAAATTGTTCTTCCATCATAAAGCGGTCAAACATGACTATATCTGGGTTATAGGCTTTAACGTATTCGTCAAAGCTGTCGCAGTTTAGTGCAATGCTTTGGCTGGTTATACCAAAGTCGTCAAGGTTTACCATGTGGTCGGTGCGCTGCGCGGGCGTTGCAAATTCAACGTCCCAGTTTTGCGCTCTAAATGCATTTAATAACGACATCATGTGCGTTCCCGCAGCAGACGAATTTGGCTCTGGCCATACGTAGCCAATTACCAGCACTTTTTTCATTGGCTAGAATCTCTAATTTGTAAGTTTACATTTACCAGTGTTTTTACTGGCGGGGCTGTATTTTGTTGTAGCTCTTGCAGTATTAAAAGGCACCGCTTAGCTATATCAGTTGTACTAATAGCTACGGTGGTTAAGTGATTATTTATAACCGCGCTATTAGGAATGTGGTGGCAACTCACTACTTTAATAGAGTGATGAGTTAATGAGTTAATAGCGGCAATAACACCTTGAGCAATAATATCGTTTGCACACACCACTGCGTTTAATGTGGGGTTGTGTTTATATGCTTCTATAAATGCATTTTTAGCGCTAAGGACTGTGTTTACTGCGCAGTCAATGGGTGCTAATGGTGTAATGCTGTGCTGCGCGCATGCGGTATTAAAGCCACTTTGCAGTGCTTGTGAATCACTTAAAGTAAGTTCATTGCCTATAAATGCTATGTTTGTCACGCCTTGTGCGAGTAAATGCATACTGGCTACGTGGCTGGCTTTTTTATAGTCGGGTAATACACACGGAGCTGCGCTAAAGGGCACTTCACTCATTAAGGTAATTACTTTGTGTTGCGCGCTGAGCGCATCAAGCCATTTGGGGCAAGTATTAGCAACGGGGCAAATAAGAAATGCAGCTGCGTTGTATTCTTTTAAGTTTTTAACTGCGTTTGCTTGTAGCTCAAGACTATTATTACAGCTTACAATCATGGCTTGTAAGCCATTGTCGTTTAACAAAAGTTGTAAGCTGGTAGCAAGGTGTGCCATAGCTGGGTTAGTTAAATCATTTATTACTATGGCCACTAAGTTAGAGCGTTTTGAGCGCATAGCAGCGGCATCACGATTATAAACGTACCCTAGCTCATCTATCGCTTTGAGTATTTTTTGTTTACTTTTATTGCCCACTTTATCGCTTTGGGTAAGCACCAACGATACGGTTGATTTTGATACACCAGCACGCTCTGCAACATCAAAAATGGTGACTGATTTGGCTTTGTTATGCATTGTATTTTAAGTACCGCAGTGGTGAATAAATAGCGCTGTAGTTTAGCTTAATCAGCACTATTAAGTCATCTTTTAGAGGTGTTTAACTTACCTTAATACTTTATGAACAAAGCAAAACGTGTTTATATACGCCTATAAGAGTAAAAAATAACAAAAGGATAAAAACATGAGCGCTTTTAGGCTGTTAGTTGCCTTTATTTGTTGTGTGGCATTAGTCCCAACAAGTTACGCCGAGCAGGGCTATCAAACCCCATCACCCGAACTTGCAGCATTGGTTGACGCTAAGTTAGCACCCACTAGTTACTTATCGAGCGATGGCCAGTGGCTAGCGCTTTTTGAAAGCAAACGTGTAGTAACCCTTGATGAACTTGCAAAAGAAGAGCTTAAGCTTGCTGGTATTAAGCTAAACCCCGCTAATTTTTCGCGCTCTCGTGTGAGTGCCAAATTTAGTGCTGTGGAGCTAAAGCATGTTCAAAGCGGGTCGGTTATTAGTATTAATAACTTACCTAATGGCATTATCCGCTCACCTAAATGGTCATCTAATAGTAAATATTTAGCCTTTGTTGTTGAGCAACCAACCCAAGCCAACTTATGGCTTTACAGCGTTGAAACCAAACAAGCAAAAGAGTTAACTAGTGCTGCGTTAAATTCGGTACTAACTGCATCGTCATATAAATGGCTGCTAGATAGCAGCGCCATTGTTGCAAATCTTGCTGTTAATTTTGGTAAACCAAGGCTTGAAAATAACAGCCAAAATGTAGTGCCTGTTATTCAACAAAGTACTGGCGAAAAAGCGCCAGCACGTACTTACCAAAATTTATTAACCAGCCTGTTTGATGAATCACAGTTTAAGTTTTACGGCCAAGGGCAATTGGCTTACATAACGCTTGATGGCAATACTCAAGCAATAGGCAGCCCTTCTTTATTTAAATCGTTTTCGGTATCACCTGATTCTACCAATATTTTAGTTGCCGGTATTAATGAGCCGTTTTCGTATCAAGTGCCTTACAGCCGCTTTGCAAGCACGTGGCAAATATGGGGTATGCGCGGCTATGCATTAGCAGAGCTGGCAAAGCAGCCACTTGCCGATAATATTCCACAAGGTTACGACAGTGTACGCACTGGCCGCCGTGATTTTGAATGGCGAGCCGATCAAGGCGCTGAAGTTATTTGGGCCGAGGCGCAAGATGGCGGCGACATGAAAACCGACGTAGAGCATCATGATTATGTTTTCAGCTTACGTGCACCATTTAAACGCGAGCCTAAATTATTTGCCAAAGTAGAGCGCCGTTATGCGGGAATGGAGTGGGGCAACGAAAACGTAGCCATGCTGACAGACTGGCGCTTTAGCGATCGCCAAGTACGTACTTACATAGTGCAACCACGAAATGCCGACAGAAACCGCGTGCTATTTTCAGAGCGTAGTTACAACGATGCGTATAAAGACCCAGGGAATGCAATTTACGAGCGCAACGATTTAGGCGCAAACGTAATTAAAATTGTAGGCGGGCGTTATATTTACCTGCGCGGTAATGGTGCTTCAGAGCAAGGTAATGTGCCGTTTTTAGATAGGTACGATGTTAAAACAAATAGCAGCAAGCGTTTATGGCAATCACAAGCGCCATACTATGAGCGTGTTCGTTCACTACTTGATGACGAAGGTGAGCGCTTTATTACTATTCGCGAATCTAAAACTGAGCAACCTAACTTTTTTATACGTGATTTAGATAACGACACGTTAACGCAACTAACGACATTTGAGCATCCGTACCCTGCATTTAAAGGCGTAACTAAAGAGCAATTACGTTATAAACGCGACGACGGTGTTGAGCTTTCGGGCACGCTTTATTTACCACCAGGGTACGATAAAACACAAGGCCCGTTACCGGTACTTATGTGGGCTTACCCACTTGAATACAAAGATAAAGCCGTTGCATCGCAAGTACGCGAATCGCCTTATGCATTTACCTATATTGGTTATTGGGGCCCAATGCCTTACCTTGCTAAAGGGATTGCCGTGTTTGACGACCCTAAAATGCCAATAGTGGGTATTGATGGCAGCGAGCCAAACGATAACTTTAGAAAGCAGTTAGTATCAAGTGCGCAAGCAGCTGTTGATGTATTAGTTAAAAAAGGTATTGCCGATAAAAACAAAATTGCCATAGCAGGGCACTCATACGGTGCATTTATGGTGGCTAACTTATTGGCTCATAGCGATTTATTTAAAACAGGTATTGCCCGCAGTGGTGCGTATAACCGCACATTAACGCCGTTTGGTTTTCAAGGAGAAGAGCGTGATTTTTGGCAAGCACAAAGTGTGTACGCTAATATGTCGCCGTTTTTCCATGCTGAAAAAATTAACGAGCCAATGCTAATGATCCACGGTCAAGAAGATCCTAATTCAGGGACCTTCCCAATGCAAAGTGAGCGCATGTACGCAGCCCTAAAAGGTTTAGGTA